>NZ_DBNGVP010000181.1:0-59769 GCF_057119385.1 Archangium sp.
GGTGGTGCGGCCGGCCTTGGACTTCGTCCTGCACTGGAGCCGCTGGCGACGCCGCCATCAGGCCATCGCCAAACGCTGCCATTACCGACGCAGAGACCCTCGCGCCAAAGTCCCACTGTAGTATTAGGGGCGACCTGCACAGGCAGTTTCGAGTCGGGCCTCCGCAGGAGGGCGGCTCTGAAGCTGGAGGCGCTCGATTCATGCCTTCCCAACTCGTACAGGAGGATGCCTTCATAGAGGGTGAGGGTGATCTCTTCATCCGCCCCGCGAGGCAGTTTGCGTGCAAGTGCAATCCGGCTGAGCGCAACCTCGTAATCGAGGTTTTCGTACAGGCGGTTGATCGAGGTGATGTGGTTGCGGATCTCGTTACCATTCTCAGCGGGCGAGGCGAAGGGAAGGACCAAGGCCAGGACAAGGGCGAGTGCTCCTTGACCAGCAAGCCTCCGGGAATTCACTTTCATGTAAAGATTGCTCACTGAGGTGGGAGGTTATCCCGAAGCATCAGACGTGCAAAGAGCACGGCTGTCCTCGTGTTGAGAGCGCCTGACCTGGATGCGGCACGACGCGCGAGCGGGCAAGCATTGATGACCGCGCTGCCCATGCCGGTGCCATCCGCGTTCGTCCGCGCTCCCGGGCCCCCTCATTCTCACGGACTGAGAGCACGGGGCCAGCCCGGTGTCCAGGCCTCCTGATCCGCCGGTCCACCGACCCACCCTGAAAAGTGACGGGGGTACGCAACTTCCACAGGGGTCCATGGGAGAATGGATCAACGGATTTCACACAAGACTTCGTAGGAGCCCCCATGACCTCCATTGACCGCAACCGCAACGCGCTCACCCCGGCGGGCCGCCAGACCGTCGAGAAGGCCCAGCCGGCCGTGGCTCCGGCGGTGAACACCGTGAAGGCCGACTCCGCCAAGGTGACGAAGCAGGCCGGTGACACCTTCGAGTCCGGTCCGGCGCGCCAGGTGTCGGCGAGCCTCCTGGGCGGCAGCAAGCCCAAGGACAAGGTGTTCGACGGCCAGTTCGTGGGCGCCGGGGGCCAGACCTTCCCGCCCGGCACGCCGCTCAAGGACATCCCCGGCGTCACCCCGCGCAACAACCCCAACCCGGCCAAGACCGTCATCTACGTCAACGGCATCATGACGGACAAGGCGGGCCAGTCCAGCGACCTCCAGGCCATCGCCGACAAGACGAACGCCAAGGCCATCGGCATCCACAACTCCACCGAGGGCTTCATCTCCGACCTGGCCCAGTGCGTGAAGGACAAGCTGGACAAGGGCACCAACCCGGCCGTGGACACCCTGGCCGACACCGTCTACTCCGAGCTCAAGGCCGGCCGTGAAGTGCACCTCATGGGCTACAGCCAGGGCGGTCTCATCACCAGCCGCGCGCTCAAGGATGTCTACAACCGGCTGCGCATCGAAGATGGGTTGTCCAAGGCGGACACCGAGAAGGTGATGAGCAAGCTGAACGTGGAGACCTTCGGGGCGGCCGCGGCCACCTACCCGGACGGCCCCAAGTACGTGCACTACATCAACAACCGCGACGCGGTCCCCACCGTCACCGGCCTGGGTGGCAGCGTGGATCCGCTCGCCTTCGCCAAGAAGGCCGGCAAGGACGCGGTCATCCACCGCTTCGGCGATGGCGGCCTCAACCTCCTCAAGAACCACAGCCTCCAGGAGACCTACCTGAATCACCGCGTGCCCTTCGAGCAGGCGCGCAACAACCAGTTCTGAGTCCAGGCAACCGCTGACGGCGGGTTGCCCGTCCCCCGGGGGAGGCGCTGACGAGCGTCCTCCCCTTTTTCATGCCCGCATCCAAACCCACCTTTCCCGCGTAGTGCCTCTGGATGAACCTGGTGGGGGAGCCATGGAGGAGGATGGGGCGCTACTCGGCGCCATCGCCCGGGGCAGCAAGGCGGCCTTCCAGTCGTATTACGAGCGGCACGCGGGCCGGCTGCTGGGCTACGTGCTGCGCGTGACGAGGGACCGCTCGCTCGCCGAGGACGTGGTGCAGGAGGTCTTCACCGCCATCTGGCAGAAGGCCTCCAGCTACCACGCCGCGCAGGGCACGCCCCTGGCGTGGACGTACCGCATTGCCCGCAACAAGCTCGTGGACCGGTGGCGGCGCGGGCCGCCGGTGGCCCCGGAGGCGGAGCGGCCGGTGCTGGCGCTCGTGCAGGCGGACCCCGAGCTGTCGATGAGCCTGGAGCGGGCGCTGGAAGGACTCAGCCCGGAGCAGCGCCAGGCCGTCGAGCTGGCGGTGCTGGGTGGCTACACACACGAGGAGGCGGCGACGGAGCTCGCGGTGCCGCTGGGCACCCTGAAGTCCCGCATCCGGATGGCCCTGCGCCACATGCGGGCCCTGCTGACGGAGTGAAGCGATGATGCCCGTGAACCATCCCCCCTCCGAGCGGTTGCTGGCGTACGCCACGGGCGCCGCGGACGTGCCCCTGCGCCTGCTGCTGGAGACGCACCTGTCCCTCTGCCCCGCCTGCGAGCGCGAGGTGGGGCGGCTCACGGCGCCCGGAGGCACGCTGCTCGAGGCCGTGCCCGAGGAGCCCGTGCCGGCCGGGCTCTTCGAGCGCATCTGGACGGAGGCCTCCCAGCGCGAGCCGCCGCGCCCGGTGGAGGGCGTGCCGCTGCCGCCGTCGGTGCTGGCGGAGCTGCCGCCGGTGGAGGGTTGGCGCTGGCACACGGTGCCGGGCAGCGGCAGCCAGACGGCGCGACTGGTGCGCGAGGCGCCGGGCGGGTGTGGGCTCTTCCTGGTGCGGATGAAGCCGGGGGCGCGCTTCCCGAGGCATGCGCACCGGGGCGGAGAGGAGGGGATGGTGCTGGCCGGAGGCGTCTGGGACCGGGGCCGCTTCCTGGAGGCGGGCGACTGGGGCAGTGCGCCTCCGGGCTCCAGCCACGAGCTGCTCGCGGACGCGAAGGAGGGCTGCTGGGCGCTGATCCGCGAGGAGTGCGAGGACGTGCGGCTGTCGGGCTGGAGGGGTGTGTTGCAGCGCCTCGTCTAGTGCCACTCGACGCGGTAGGTGCACCCACTGCCGTCGGCGTGCGCGGGGTGCACGTGGGGCTGGCGGGCGCCGGCGGCTCCGAGCGCCGCCTCGAGCATGCCCTGGTAGTACGAGGGGATGCCGAGCGTCTCGTTGATGTGGACCTCGTACGTGGTGGGGGCCAGCTCCTTGAGCTGCATCTGCACGTAGTTGTCGGCGTTGCGGAAGTTGTGGTTCAGCCGCATGAGCAGCCGGCGGGGCCCGAGCGCGCGGCCGAGCGCGAGCATTCCGCGGCCGAGCACCGTCTCGCTGACGTCCGTCACCATCTTCTGGCCGAGCCGGCGGTAGGCCTCCTCGCGGTGCAGCTCGGGGAAGAGATCCCGGACGATGATGTCGAGGGAGGGGCGCCAGACGGACGCCGGGTAGAAGGGGAGCGGCTGCCGGTCGACGTGCAGGCCCATGCGCCCGAGCGCATGCCGGGCCGCCATGGAGAGCCTTCCGTGCAGGGCAATCTGGAAGAGGCCGTCGAAGGTATTACCGAACACCACACGCTCATCCATCATCATCATGCATGACCCCCGGTAGCGAGAGCCCCTACACGAGGGGCTGCGTGGCACCGTGCGGCTCACAAGGCCGCACCAGACAGCACCCATGGTGACATGGAAGGGGGTGGTCCGCCTGAAACTGGCCGGGGAAAGTGTTGAGCGGTGAGCGGATGGGGCGTTGAAAACCCGACAGAGGGGCCCGATTTCGCGAAAAACCTGTGGACGGGAGTTTCAGGACTTCTTGGAGTTCTTCTCCGCGCGGTGGAGGCGCTCGAGGCGTTCGGCGGGGTTGGAGTCGCCGAGCTTGTGGGAGAGGTAGGCGCTGGCGGAGGCGAGCTTGCGGCGGAAGTCGTCGGGGGGAGGGGGAGGGGCGCGCGGGAGGTTGAAGAAGTCGGTGCCCACCCTCAGGAGGGTGCGAGCCATGGCCTGATCGTCCTCGGAGGCGTGGGGGTAGAGGAGGGCGGCGACGCGCGGGTACTCATGGGCGGCGGCCTTGATGAGGGCGGACTCGCCCATGCGGTCGCTGAGGGAGGGATCGGCACCACCGGCGAGCAGGGTGCGCACGAGCTCCTCGTGACCTTTCTCGGCGGCGAGGATGAGGGGGGTACGGCCTTCGGAGTCGAAGGGATTGGGGTCGGCGCCACCGGCGAGCAGCGCCTCCACCTGGGCCAGGTCACCCGCGGCCACGGCATCGAAGAGGGACATGGCCAGAGCATGTCACTGCGTTCCACCAACTCCAACCGGGGGCATCCTCTCCATAAGCCCTCTCCGTGGGCCCACTCCCTCGCCCTCCGGGAGAGGGTCGGGGTGAGGGTATCCGGGCCCCGGGTTTTCCTCCGTGCTACCGCGAGGGATTCCTCGGGCGTCCGTTGAGCGTGCCCGCGGCGGGAGCCACCTCGCCCGAGGGCTTCTCCACCTTCAAGCCGGCGAACTTCCCCTCGCGCTCGAGGCGGAAGATGTCCTCGTCGGTGACGAACTCCTGCTGGAGCAGCTCGCGCGCGCGTTTGACCTTGGCGAGCAGGACGGGGTCGCTGATGGGGGTGCTGTTCTCCTGGGTGGGCCGGGGAGGCGGGCGCATGACGGAGAAGGTGCCGCGAGCGGGGTGGCCCTCGGCGCTGAGGCCCTCCAGGGCATAGGTGATGGCGAAGACCTCGGGCTCGGCCCTGGTGTCGAAGGACACCTTCACCTCGGTGCCCTTGCCTTCGGGGACCTCGCTCACGGGGAGGGAGGCGACGTCCACCTGCTCGGGAGGGGGAGGGGCCTCGTCGGTGCCGCGGAAGGCGCGGATGGCGCGGACCCGGGTGATGCGCACGGGCCCGCGGAAGCGGTGGTAGAGGCGGAACGTCTGGCGCACCACGCCGTCCGCATCGAGCACGGGGAATCGGGGCGTGCCCACGGCGAGCAGGGTGACGATGCCCTTCTTGTCGAAGTTCTCGAAGGAGGTGTTGAGCACCTGGAGCGAGGAGCGGCCGGTCTCCTTGCGGCCCGCGGCGTCGTAGGCGTCCACGCGGATGAGGTGCTGGGTGTACATGCCGCTGGCGCCCGTGTTGCTCAGCATGGAGTGCGAGACGATGGGGCTCGTGGTCGTCACGGGGGCCTCGTCGTCGAAGGTCCACACGTAGCGCACGGCGACGAAGGGCTTGGGCGCGGGCTGTCCGGGGCGGACGGGCCGCTCCATCAACTTCGCGAAGAACTCGAAGTCATCCTCGGAGTTGGGCTGGCGCCGGGACATCACGTGGATGAGCCGCTCGGGCTCACAGTCCTTCACGCGGTAGGGCGGGACGGGGACGGTGACGGAGACGTTGTCCTTGGTGAAGACGGTGACGCGCGGAAGCTCATACGAGCCGTCCGCGTCGTTGCGCCAGACGCGGAGGGGGATGCGCTGGCCGGTGCCATCGCCCACGGTGTAGTGCAGGTACGCGTCGTTGCCATCCGGCGTGTGGGCGCGCACGGTGATGAGGTTGTCCTCGCCCGAGCACACCTCCTGCTTCTCCACGAGAATCTCATCCACGATGGGCGGCGCGGGCTCGGGGGCGGCGGGGGCCTCGGCCTCGGGAGGCTTCGGCGCGGCGGCGAGCGCGGGAGCGGACTCCTGCTCCGGCGAGGACGGAGCGCGGGTGCGCACCTGGATGACGGGGGCGGCCGGCGCGGGCCGCTCCCGCGAGAGGAGCCAGCCCACCAGGCCCCCGAGGGCGAGGAGTGCGAGCAGCAGCACCCATCGCCAGGGCCGCTGGGAACGGTTCTCGGGGGTCGGGCTCATCGGGGAGGGGCTCCTCTGCGAGGGGAAGCGAGGGGGGGAACGGGTGACGGTGGGTTACTGCCAGCAGCCGTAGACGTTGCCGCCCGAGTTCCACTGGAGCTGGTGCGTGTAGTCCGGGCCCCAGACGGTGTTGTTGAGGGGGTGCACGCCCCAGCCGCCGATGCGGTCCGGGCTGATGGAGGTGGCGGTGGCGTTGGGATCATCGCGCACGCTCTTCCAGTAGCGGCCGTCGGAGGAGTCGCACATGTTGGCGGACATGCAGTTGGCCACCTGGTTGCCGGCGTTGCCGCAGACGTTGTAGGTGGGGCAGGCGATGGTGAGCGCCGCGTCGACGAACCAGCCGAGCGAGGATTTGCACTCGTTGTAGATGCCCGTGTAGAGCGAGTTGGAGGCGTTGGCGATCTGCGCGTGCGAGTACGTGTGCGGCGTCACCACGCCCCGGCCCGCGTAGTTGTGCGCGTAGGCCATGAAGGTGGAGCACACCATGCCGTTGTTGGAGGCATTGCCCGGAATCAGGTTGGCGGTCTCGAGCGTCCGGTACTGGAAGAGCGAGTAGTTGACGCGGGCGCCGTTGCGCACCGGCCGGTCGAGGTACTGGCCGGAGTCGAACCGGGACACGTCGCTGGTGTACGCGTGGTTGTACCAGATGGAGTCGCCAATCAGCGCGGCCTGGGTGGGGTCCCCCTGCTGCCAGCCGGTCCACTCGGGGCCGGTGCCCTTGCCGAACAGCGACATGTAGATGCCGCCCTGGTTGATCTGCTCCAGGCCCGGGTAGCCGTAGCGCAAGTCGAAGCCGCTGATGGGCTTGCTACACACGCCGGGCCAGGGCTCCTGGGTGGGGTTGGCCATGGTGGCGTGCGAGACGGTGGAGCCGGGGCCATGCGAGAGCATCGAGTGCGTGCGGTACTCGCCGATGGCATCCAGCACGTCGCGGATGGGGCCGAAGCTCCGGTCGAACACCACCGCGCCGTTGGGCGCGTTCCAGCCAGCGGATGTCGAGCCACACTCCCCCTTGGCGTGGGCGGCTCCCGCCAACATCAGCGCGGACACTGCGACACTCCCTACGAGCAGACGACGCATCACGACTCCTCCCGGACGACGGGATGGGCTCGGTGGGTGGTCCGGCGTCTCGAGGCACTCTTCCCAGGCGGCGACAGGGGCCGGCCACACCGAGCGACGGAACGGTACCTGGGGATTCGTTCGTTCTACTCCGTCCGGCAAGCGCTGGCCAGGGCTCGCTGGAAGAATTCCTTGACAAGGGATTGAAAGTGATTATGCCCGGGCCCGGGAGCGTGTGGAAGCCGACACTGGAAACCGGCGGGCAGCAGGGCAGCCAGGAGAGCGGCCGCTGCGCTTCCCCGCCGTGTCAGCCGGCCTGGCTCTCGGCCTCGGGCCCGAGGGGCAGCACGAGCCGGAAGGTGGTGCCGCCGCCGGGAGGCGAGTCGGCGTGGATGTGGCCGCCGTGGGCCTCCAGGGTGCGCTGGACGATGGTGAGTCCCAGGCCGGTGCCGGTGGCCTTGGTGGTGAAGAAGGGTTGGAAGAGGCGCTCGCGCAGCTCGCGGGGGATGCCGGTGCCGGTGTCGGTGAACTCCACCACCGCGCCGGGCTGCTCGGTGCAGCGGTACGCGGCCACGCGCAGCGTGCCGCCGTGGGGCATGGCCTGCACGGCGTTGAGGGCGAGGTTGAGGAAGCTCTGGCGCATCTTCCGCTCGTCCACGGGCACGGGCGGCACGTCGGGTTGCAGGGCCCACTCCACGCGGATGCGCGGCTGGCCACTGGTGGCGATGCGCACGGCCTCCTCGAGCATGCGCGCCAGGGGCACGGGGTAGAACTCGGGGGCGGAGGGGCGGGCGAAGTCGAGCAGGTCATCCACCAGCCGGTTGAGGCGGTTGGCCTCCTCCTCGAGGATGGTGACGAGGGTGCGGGCGGGGGCGTTGGGCTCGACGAAGCGGCGCAGGGTGGCCACGGCGTTGAAGATGGCGCCCAGGGGGTTGCGCACCTCGTGGGCCACCACGGCGGACAGCTCGCCGAGCGCGGCCAGCCTCTCGTGCTCCACCAGCTGGCGCTGGGTGTGCTTGAGCTCCGCGTGGAGCCGGGCGAGCTCCTCGGCGCGCCCGCGCACCTGCTGGAGGAGCCGGTGGGACTCGATGGCGGCGGCGAAGTGGGAGCCCATGGCCTGGAGCGTCTCCAGCTCCATGGCGGACAGCAGGCGGTGCTGGGCGAAGGTGATGACGAGCGTGCCCACCATGCGCGAGCGCACCTGCAGGGGCACCATGGCCACGGTGGAGCGGCCATGCTTGCGCAGGTGCTCGCGCACGGACTCGGGGAAGTCATCCACCTGGAGCACCATGGGGATGCCCAGCTCGATGACCTTGCCGGACATGGTGCCGCTCATGGACAGCCGGAGGAAGGGCCGCACCGACTCCTCGCTGCCGCCCTGTTGCCAGACGAGCTCCAGCTCGTCGTTGCTCTCGGTGCGCAGCAGCAGGAGCACCGAGTCGCAGTGCAGCAGGCCGATGATCTCCTCGGTGCCGGGCCCGAAGAAGGCGCGGGGCTCGGGGGCGGTGGCGGCCACGGCGGCCAGCCGGCTGAGCGCGGTGAGGGCGGTGTTGTGCGTGGACAGGCGGGAGATGGTGTGCGCGGCCTCGAGGGCGGCGGACACCTGGGCGGCGAAGAGGCGCAGCGGCGGCAGCTCCTCCTCGCTGAGCCAGTCCGCGGCGAGCACCAGCAGGGAGCGGGGTTTGCCGGCCTGGTCGATGCGGACGCAGAGCGAGCGCAGGGGCCCCACGCGCCGCAGGTGGGTGAGCACCGGCTCGGACCAGTCGGGGCCCACGAACTGGGCCGTCTCGCGGGCGAAGTCGTCCCCGTAGGCGGAGCCCTCCGTCCACGCGAGCCGCAGCATGGGGCTCCAGGTGCCGGGCACATCCACCAGGTGCTGGCCGCTCAGGCGCGCCTGGCCCGCGGCGGTGCCGGTGGCCACGAAGGCATGGCCCAGCCACACCCGCTCCGCGTCCGGCACGAGGTAGCCGTAGGACACCTCTAGCTCGGCCAGGCCCTGGAAGACGTGGCTGAGCACCTCCTCCTCGTCATGCAGGCCCGGCAGCGAGGCGCCGAGCGTGGCCACGCGCTGGAGGAGCTGGCGGTGGACGACGCGGCCGGAGAGGTCGCGCACGAGCATCCACGTCTCCGGCCCCTTCATGGAGATGGACAGCTCCACGCGCCGCTCGCCGGTGGAGGTGCGCATCACCGTCTCGTAGGTGTCGGGGACGGGCTCGCCCCGGCGCCGGCGCGTGTGCCGCTCGGCGAGGAAGGCCCGCTGTTGCGGCGAGAAGAGCTCGAAGAGCTTGCCGACCACCTCCTCACGGGGAAAGCCGAGCAGCTCGAGCAGCGCCGTGTTGGCGTGGACGATGCTTCGCTCGCGGACGATGGCCAGGGCGAATGGCAGCGTGTCCAGGTGCTGGTACGGGGCCCCCCCCGCTCCGTCGGGCGTCGTCACGGGGCGAGGATGGCACTCCGGACCGGTCGGGGGAAGCAGGCCCGGATGTTTTCCGGGCCGGGCCGGGCGGGGGTCAGTGCCGGCGATGGTGGCGGACCTCCTCCTTCTGGCGCTCCTTGAAGCCCTGCACCTTCTCGTAGGTGCCGATGAGCTCCGTCTGGGCGAGGACGTGGCCCCGCATGGCGGCCTCGAGTTGCTTCCAGGTGGCATGGCCCATGTCCGGCAGCACGGTGTCCAGGGCGAACACGCGGTAGAAGTAGCGGTGGCGGCCGATGGGAGGACACGGGCCGCCGTAGCCCAGGTTCTTCCAGTCATTGAGGGCCTCGCGGGCGCCCGCGGGGAGGCTCTCGGGGAGCATGGACTCGGGGATGTCGTGGATGTTGGGCGGCAGGTTGTAGAGCACCCAATGCGTCCAGGTGGTCTGGGGGTTGTCCGGGTCCGGCGCGTCGGGGTCCTGCATCACGAGCGCGAAGCTGCGCGTGCCTGGAGGCTCGCCCTCCCAGTGGAGGGGCGGGGGGAGGTCATCTCCTTCGCAGGTATAGGCGATGGGAATCGTCTCTCCGTCCTTGAAGCGGGGCGAGGTGAGTTGGAATGGGATGGGCATCCGTGGGTCCTCCGGCTCTGGGAAAGAGGTCCAAGTGCAAGCTGGGAACGGGGACACCTCCTGGCGAGGAAGGCCCGCTGGGCGGCTGCGGTGCCACCCATGCTCCGGGGCGCTGCGCTGGCCGTTTCCCCTGGATGGCCGGGGGCAGGCGTGTGAGCGTCGCCTCATGAACCGGAGCGTACCGTTGGAGGAGCAGGTGGCGACGGCGCTGGAGACCACCCCGGAGCTGCTGCCCTTCCTGCCCACCGGGCCGAGGCGCTCGCCCTGCGCCACCCGGAGGCGGCGGAGTGGGTGCGAGGGTTCGTCGCGGAGCAGGAGCGCCAGAGCCGGCTGCTCACGACGGACCTGTTGAACGCGCTCTGGTTGCTGCGGCGAGGGCCTTGAGCCCTACGCCCGCGATGCGTGAGCACCGTTCCCGCGATTCAGTGGATGGCCTGACCGAGGGCGTCGAGAACGGGGCGGCGGGACGGCAGGGTGTGGTGCTCGTGGTCGTAGAAGCACTCGGGGCCGAGCAGGGAGATGAGCTCGCGTTCGCGGGCCATGCCTGCTTCGGTGCTTGCCTCGGTGGGTAATGCGTAGGGCTGCACGAGGACGATGTCCTCACCGAGCGGCTTGCGACATTCAGTGGGCAGCGTATCGAGCCGTTGGCCGAACATGCGCACGAAGGGGGGCCCGTAGAAGTTGCGCCAGAGGAGGCCCGGAAGGCCCTCGCTGTAGTCGCGGACGGTAGGGATGCGCTTCGAGCCGATGCCTTCGGGCACCAGCCGTTGTGTCTTCCGCTTGAAGTCCTCTTCCACTGTGGACAGGGCAAGAGGTGACTGGACGAGGCGCATCAGAGCGAGGACCTGCTCGGCATGTGCTGCTCGCCAGGCGGCCTTCTTCGTGTGGGCCGCGGAGGTCACCCAGATGATGCTGCCATGGTAGGGCTCGGGGCTGGATTCGCACGGGAAGAGCCAGAGGTAGTCCTGGTCCGTTCTCGCCGCCACGCACAGGTGACCGTGCTCCTCGTAATAAGCCATGAGCACATCGAGCATGGATTTGCCCGGAGGGACTGGCTCGGACAGATCGGCATCTCCATACCGGGAGGGAGCGAACCACTGGAACTCGTTGAAGACGAGTGCCAGGAGTTCTCGGGCCCCGGAGCTCGAGGGGGTATCTGGAGGCAGATGAATCTGGGTCTCGAGGTTCTGCTTCGGCATGGACGAGCTACGCCCTCGGACATCGATATTGCCCACCTCCACCGAGAATCCGACAGAGGTGGATGATGCACCACGGAACTTCTCAAGAGTCTTTTGGCATCTGCCTTGGTTTTGGAAATCGCGGATGCACCCCAGCTCCGTCAAACTGGGGTGGGTAGCGCCTCAAGCCAAGCGAGCAGCAAGTCTGCCAAGGTGCTCGGGTTTTCAATCACCCATTGGGACTCGAACAACTGAGGGTGCCACTGACTGGGGCTGTATCCCGTAGGACGACGCGTTCTCTTTGCTACGATCCAGGAGTGGCGAGGATCCTTGGGCCGCCGATAAAGGATCGAACCCACTTGGTGCCCACTGGCGACATCGAGAAAGGGCGCGAGCGCACCGTACGTGGCTCGCAAGCGGCGTGCGTCTAGGCAGTCAAGGACGAGTTCGAGGGCTTCAAGTCGTTGCGGATTCATGACCTGCCTCCGTTCTGCGTGTGATGGGCTCTCGAGCCGTGAGGCTTCGAACCCACCCAGCACTGGGTCACGACAAGCATGCGCAATGCCACTTGTCCTGTAGCCCGGGCCGGGGCCCCGCCCGGGCCCCCACCTTAGGGGCCCTCACGGGGCGAAAAACGTCATGCACGCAGCGTGCCCTATGGCGCTGGACGACTGTGCCATTGGAACGAGAAGTCGCAAGCGAGCCAACCCTGGCGGGAGGCTGCACCTGGCCAGAGGCCGCCTACGCCCGCGAGGCGTGGGCACCGCCGGGCACATCCTGGTTCTCATCGGGCGGGCGCACCGGCAGCTGCCGGGTGAGCACCAGCACGCCGACGAGCGCGGCGAGCACCAGCCACCCGGGCCAGCCCGTCACTCCTACCAGGGCGGTGTCGGGCGGCGAGCCCGCGTGACCGAGCACCATGACGACAGGCCCCAGGGCGTTGAGGGAGCCATGGGCGATCATCGCGGACCAGATGCTGCCGGTGGCCAGCCGCATCCAACCGAGGAGGATGCCGAGCAGCACGCACACCACGATGAACAAGAGGACACCGAGCACGGGGTGCTGGGGATAGTTGTAGCCCAGCAGGATGAGGGGGGCGTGCCACAGGCCCCAGATGACGCCGCTGAGCACGAGCGCGCGCCACTGTCCGAGCGGCAGCAGCCGGGGGAGCAGGTAGCCGCGCCAGCCCCACTCCTCGCCGAAGATGACGGGTGCGTTGATCAGAGGACCCAGCAGCGCGCCCTGCACCACCTGGAGGGCGAGGAAGACGTGGGGCTCGGCGAGCTTCCCGAGCTTCTCCACGGCCCCGGGAGGCAGCTGCGCGATCAGGGCGCGCACGCTGGAGAGCCCGGCGAGGTCCAGCGCCTGGGGGTAGACGAGGGCGGAGAGGAGCAGGGCCCCGAGCACCACCACGGGAGTGCCCAGCCATGCCAGCAGGAAGAAGCGCAGCCGGTGCTGGCCGAGCCCCAGGCCCGTGTCCCGCTTGAGCGAGGGCAGGGGGGACACCTTGCGGGCCACGAGGAGGGTGGCCACGGTGGGGCCGAACATGGACAGGGCGGCGAAGGCCTTGAACACGCCGGGCGACTTCTCCACCTCGGTGCCGAAACCCAGCACGAAGCCGAGGACGCACAGCCAGGAGAAGCCATAGGCGATGGCCACGAAGGCGGCGACACCGCGCGTATCGAGCCGGGAAGAGGAGTGCATGGCGTGGGCTCCAGGCTGTCAGCGCTCGCGCACGGGCGAGGTGGAGAGGAGGAAGGAGTAGAGGGCCGGCGCGAGGCCGGACACGACGAGGGCCCCGAGGGCGGCGGGGGTGGAGAAGGGCGCGAGGGCCAGGGTGGCGAGCCCGCCGAGCGTCAGGCTGTAGCCGCCGAAGCGCTGGGTGCGCTGCCACACCTCGTCCGAGCGCAGGGCCCAGGGGTTGCGGAAGCCGGCGAAGGGATTGCGCCGGAGCCGGGGGATGACCTGGCCGGAGACGAGCCCGGGCAGGCGGGGGTAGAGGAGGGTGGAGAGCCCCAACCCCAAGGCGGCGAGGCCAAGGCTGGCCATGTCCGCGTGGTTGAAGCGGGGCGGTCTCATGCCTTGCCCTTCCGGCGGGTGGCGGCCTTCACCGAGGCGGTCAGCTCCAGCAGCTCCGAGGCCAGGTCCTCGAGGACATTGCTCCGCAGCGTGTAGACGACGTGGGTGCCGCGCTTCTCCGAGCGCACCAGCCCGGCGGACTCGAGCACCTTGAAGTGGTGGGAGAGGGTGGGGCGCGTCAGCTCGAAGGCGGCGGCGACCTCGCCGGCGGTGAGCGAGCCCTGGCGCAGCAGCCGGAGGATGGCGCGGCGGTTGGGGTCTGCGAGTGCCTCGAAGGGGCTGCGGGAAGAGCGGGCCATGTTTAGATGATCATCTATTTAGACGGACATCTAAATTCAAGGCCCGAGTGGGACCCCGGGTCACCTGCGCTACAGTGGCGCGCCGTGAAGCGGACCCTGCTCCTGTTCCTCCTCCTCTCCCTGCCCGCGGCTGCGGCGGAGCGGCTCGCCGTGCGGCTGCAGCACGGGGGCACGCTCGGCGCGGCCGAGTCCCAACGCGTGCTCGGCCTGACGGAGGACGTGGCCCGGGAGCTGACGGGCCTCGAGGTCACCCAGGCCCCGGAAGGGTTGCTGTCGGGCCGATGCGGGGCGCAGGACGCGTGCCTGCGGGCGGTGGCGGCGGAGGTGAAGACGGAGCACGTCCTGGTGGTGGGGTTGACGCCGAAGCGCCAGGGCACGCTGGACGTGGACGTGGCCTGGGTGGACACGGTGCGGGGCAGCATCGCGCGGCGCGCGGTGGGCACCGTGGCGCCCGCGGCGCTGGCGAAGGAGCTGCGGCCGGTGGTGGCGGGGCTGGTGCCGGCCTTCGCGCGCAAGGGCTGGGGCGGCGTGGTGGCACCGGGCTCGGCCCGGCTGCGCGTGGACGGGCGGATGACCGAGCCGGGCGAGGTGGTGGCGCTGACGGCGGGGCCGCACGAGGTGGACCTGCTGCTGCCCTCGGGCGAGGCGTCCCTCTCCCGCGAGCGGATTCCCGAGGGCGTGCGCCTGCGCCTGGAGGCCCGGCCGGACTTCGTGCCCCAGCCGGGGGAGTCCCGGGCGCCGCGGGGCAAGGGGCTGCGCACGGCCTCCTATGTCACCTTCAGCCTGGGGGCGCTCGCGGTGGCGGGCTCGCTGGTGGCGGGTGGGCTGTCCCGGGGGGCGCTGCGCGGCGTGGAGCCCTGCGCGGGGTACCCCCGCAGCTGCACCTCCTTCCCCGAGGCGGGCCCCGTCTATGAGCGGGCGGGCCGCTACGCGCGCACGGGCAACGTGCTGCTCGGCGCGGGCGCGGGCCTCGCCACGGTGGGCGCCGGCCTCTTCGTCTTCGATCTCCTCTCCTCCCACTCCGAGTAGTGCCCATGCCTCCCATCGACCGTCTCGTCCGTTCCGTCCTCCTCGCCCTGGGCGCCTGCGGGGTGCTGGCGCTCGCCTGCTACGAGGTGCCCGAGGTTCGCGACTACTACTCCTGCAAGGAGGACGCGGAGTGCGGTGACGGGGGCTTCGTCTGCGACGACGGCGTGTGCTGCCGCGAGCGGGAGGACCCCCTCTGCATCGGCCGGGTGCTGGACGGAGGCTCGGACGGGGGCACCTGCCTGGATGGCGGCGCGCCCCAGACCTTCTACGAGGACCTGGACGAGGACGGCTTCGGCAACCTCACCAGGCCCCTCTACCGCTGCTCCCCGCCCCAGTCGGTGCCGACGGCCACCAACGGCCAGGACTGCAACGACAACCCCAACGCGAGCGGCCGGCTCTTCTTCCCGGGAGCCCCCGAGCAGTGCGACGGCTTCGACAACAGCTGCGATGGCGTCGCCGACGAGGGGCTCGACGGCGGGCTCTACTACCTCGACGACGACAACGACGGTTTTGGAGACCCCGCGCGCCCGGGCACGTTCTGCCAGCGGCCGGTGGGCTGGGCGGACAACCGCAATGACTGCGTCCCGGACAGTGGCACCTCCTATCCGGGGGCCCTCGAGGTCTGCAACGGCCTGGACGATGACTGCAACGGCGCGATGGACGACACCGCCCAGATTGGCCAGGCGTGCACCGCCCCCGGCAAGCTCGGGGTGTGCGCCGAGGGCACCCGGGCCTGTGTCGGCGGCAAGGACGTCTGCAACTCCGTCAGGGCCCCCGCGGCGCTCGACACGTGCAACGCGAAGGACGACGACTGCGACGGCACCACGGACGAGAAGCCGGACTGTGGCGGGCCCATCCGCTTCTTCTCGGACCCCTCGGTGGTGAAGGGGGCGCGTCACCTGGACTCGGCCCTCCAGGGCGTGCCGGGTGGCTGCCTGAAGGACTCCGCGTACGGCACCCTCTCCCCGGACGATAGCGTCACGGGCGATGTGTGGGCGGGCTCGGGCTCGACCAGCCACGTCTTCTGGGCGGAGCGCGATGGCGGCACGTGGGACCTTTCGCGCTCGATGACCCGGCTCAATCTGTTCGTCACCTTCACCAGTACGGGGGGGGCGCTCCCGGATGGGGGGACGAGCCGTTGGGCCGTCCACAACCAGCCGGTGGTGCTCGTGTGCGGGCCGGGGGGGTTCCTGCGGCTGGTGCACCGCACGCCCCTGCTCACCCCGTCCGGGGGGACCGAGACCCTCGGCAAGATCCTCCCCCTCCCCCCGACGGACGGGGGAGATTGGGTCATCGGGAGCAACAGCACCTCGGACGTCCAGGGGGTGCTCCGGCAGGTGAAGCGCATCGAGCTGCTCGTCCAGCCCGCCGGCTCCACCGTCAGCTTCACGGCGGATTTCCAACCGGACTTCGGCTTGCCCTAGGTATTCCGCCCCCTTCTAGATGGGAGCACTCCGGGAGCGTGGCGGTTGCGCGCTGCTCGCCTTCAATGCTAAGCGGCGCCCGCGCGTAGGAACGGCGGGGTGGTCGGAAGGCAAACCCGAGGTTTTCCCGGGGGTTGTGGCGATGGCGGAGCAGGAGCCCCGGAAGGACTCGGACGGAAGCGAGCTGGGCGAGACGGCCCGGCAGATGAGGGCGGCGGAGCCGTACATCGCGGCGGTGTGGAAGCTGGTGGGCGGGGCGGTGGTGGGGGTGCTGGGAGGCTACTTCCTGGACGGGAAGCTGGGCACGTCGCCCTGGCTGCTGCTGGGGCTGAGTCTGGTGGGCATCTCCGTGGGCTTCTACGGATTCCTCCGCGAGATGGCACGGTTGGGGAAGCGCAAGCGGTGAGCGAGCACGACGCGGAGAAGGCCTTCCGGAAGCATGCCGGGATGGCGGCGGGAGTGGCGGTGGCGGGGCTGGCGGTGGCGGCCTTCCTCCCGAAGGTGCCGGAGGCCAGGCAGTCGGCCTTCATCGGGGTGGCGCTGGCGGCGGCGACGGGGGTGGTGGCCCTGGTGCTCAAGCGGCGGGCGGTGCGCAAGGACTTGAAGGCGGCGCTGAAGGCGGTAGGGGTGGTGTTCGGGCTGAGGGCGGTGGGAGTGGTGGTGGGGCTGTTGTGGGCGGTGGAGTCGGGGCTGAGTCCGGTGGCGTTCGTGGCGGGGTTCTTCGGGACCTACTTCGCGCTGCAGTGGATTGAAGTGAGTTACGTGATGGCCGCGTCCCGGGACGCGGCGGGCGGAGACGAGTGATGCGCAAGGCAATGATTCTTGTCGCCGGGCTGATGGCGGGTGTGGCGCTGGCCGCCCCCGCACACGATGAGCACGTGCAGCCCGTGGGCGGCGAGCACGGCAAGGCCGAGACGCGCCTGGAGCATGAGGAGCAGGACGTCGCGGGCTACATCCTCCACCACGTCTCCGACTCGCGGGAGCTGGAGATCGAGGTTCCGCTCAGCCGCAACCACATCCCCATCCACCTGCCGGAGATCCTCGTCCCCCTGAAGGCCGGGGCGTGTGAGAAGCAGATGACGGACCACGGCGAGACCGTCCCCGGCCTGGGCGCGGGCTGCCTGGACCTCTCCATCACCAAGCACATGGTGATGATGTGGCTGGCGGCGGCGCTGCTCATCGGCTCGCTGCTCATCTGGAGCAACCGCGACAAGACGAAGCTGGTGCCCCGCGGCGCGGCGGCCAACCTCTTCGAGATGCTCGTGCTCTTCGTGCGCGACGAGCTGGCCATCAAGAACATCGGCAAGGAGGAGGGTCCGCGTTACACGCCCTACCTGCTGACGGCCTTCTTCTTCATCCTCTTCATGAACCTGCTGGGCCTGTTCCCCTGGATGGCGACGGCCACGGGCAACATCGCCGTCACGTGCGGCCTGGCGCTGTGCACCTTCGTGCTGACGCAGGTGGCGGGCATCCGCGCCGCGGGCTTCGGCGGCTACCTGGCGCACCTGACGGGCGGCGTGGCCCCCTGGCTGTGGCCCATCATGGTGCCGGTGGAAATCCTGGGCCTCTTCACCAAGCCCTTCGCCCTCACCATCCGTCTCTTCGCCAACATGCTGGCGGGCCACATCGTCATCTTCTTCCTGCTGGGCCTCATCTTCATGCTCGGCCACCCGGCGGTGGCGCTGGTGAGCGTGCCCTTCGCGCTCGGCATCTACCTGCTGGAGCTCTTCGTGGCCTTCGTGCAGGCGTACGTCTTCACCATGCTCTCGGCGCTCTTCATCGGCATGGGCGTGGCCATGGGCCACCACGGCCACGAGCACGCCGAGGAGCACGGCCATGGCGAGGCGGGTCACAGCCACGACCACGGCAAGGCCCACATGCTGGGCTCCTGAGTCCCTTCCTGAGTGAGCGGGGCCCGGCGGTCCGGGGCCCCGGTGAGTACCCGGCGATTCGAAAGGTCGCCGGAGGTCGTCCCAAAGGGCAGCAACGACCCCCCCACAAGTGGGTCCCCCTCCGAAGAAAGAAGAAGCACTCCCATGACCAACGTCGCTCTCGCCTTCCTCGCCGCCGGCATCGGTGCCGGCCTCGCCATCATCGGTGCCGCCCTCGGTATCGGCCGCCTGGCCGCCGCCGCCATGGACGCCACGGGCCGTCAGCCGGCCGCCGGTGGTGACATCCGCACCACCATGATCATCGCCGCGGCCCTCATCGAAGGCGCCACGCTGTTCGCGCTGGTCGTCTGCATCCTCCTCGCCATCAAGACCTGATTCAGGTTCTCGCTGTCGAGTAGGACCCGGGGTCCGGCGCCCGCTCCAGACGGGGGGCGCCGGCCCTTGCATCATGTAGAGATTCCCTGCAGTCCCCCTGCCGCACCGCCGAAGGCCGCCATGCTCCTGCCCAACGTTCTCGCCGCCAGCAGCTTCGTGGAGGTCCGCCCGGGCCTCATCTTCTGGACCCTCGTCACCTTCATCATCGTCGCCATCATCCTGCGGGCGAAGGCGTGGGGCCCCATCCTGTCGCTGGTCGAGGAGCGCGAGAAGCAGATCGCCAGCTCCATCGAGGCGGCCAAGCGCGAGCGCGCCGAGGCCGAGAAGCTGCTCGCCGAGCAGAAGACGGCCATCGCCGAGGCCCGCCGCGACGCGCAGGAGATGCTCCGCCGCAATCAGCAGGAGGTGGAGAAGTTCCGCGAGGAGCTGATGGCCAGGAGCCGCAAGGAGGCCGAGGAGTTCAAGGCGTCCGCCACGCGCGAGATTGAAGAGCAGAAGTCCAAGGCCATCGCCGAGGTGAAGGCCATGGCGGTGGACCTGTCCATGGAAGTGGCCAGCAAGCTGCTCAACGAGCGCCTGGACGACACGAAGCACCGCGCCCTGGCCGAGCAGTTCGTGCAGGGCCTGCCGGTCAAGCAGGGCCGGGCGTAGCCCACCGGATTTCCGGGTCCGCGCACCGCTGTTCAGGAATCCAATATGGCGCTTTCCATCGGCATCGTCGGTCTGCCCAACGTGGGCAAGTCCACCCTGTTCAACGCACTCTCGGCGGCGGGGGCCCAGGCGGCCAACTACCCGTTCTGCACCATCGAGCCCAACGTGGGCGTGGTGCCGGTGCCGGACGAGCGGCTGGACAAGCTGTCCGCCCTGGTGAAGCCGCTGAAGAAGATTCCCACCTCGCTCGAGTTCGTGGACATCGCGGGCTTGGTGCGCGGCGCCTCGAAGGGCGAGGGACTGGGCAACCAGTTCCTCGGCAACATCCGCCAGGTGGACGCGGTGCTGCACGTGCTGCGCTGCTTCGTGGACGACAACGTCACCCACGTGGAGGGGGGCGTGGACCCGGTGCGGGACCGGGACGTGGTGGACACCGAGCTGTGCCTCAAGGACATGGAGACGGTGGAGAAGCGCCGCGAGCGCTCGCAGAAGAACGCCAAGATGGGCGGCAAGGCGGGCGACGAGGCGAAGGCGGAGCTGGCGCTGCTGGACAAGGTGAAGGCGGGGCTGGACGCGGCCATCACCGTGCGCGCGCAGAAGCTGACGTCCGACGAGCGGGCGCTGCTGCGCGACCTCTTCCTGCTGACGGACAAGCCGGTGCTGTACGTGGCGAACATCAGCGAGAAGCAGATTGGGAAGGAAGACTCGGACCCGATGGTGCAGCGGGTGCGGGAGATGGCGGCGAAGGAGGGCGCGGGGGTGGTGGTGCTGGCGGCGGCGATGGAGGCGGAGATCCAGCAGCTGCCCGAGGAGGAGCGTCCGGGCTTCCTGGAGAGCGCGGGGCTGACGGAGCCGGGCCTGCACAAGGTGGTGCGCGAGGGCTACAAGCTGCTGGGCCTGCAGACGTACTTCACGGTGGGCGAGCAGGAGTGCCGGGCGTGGACCATCCACAAGGGTGACAAGGCGCCGCAGGCGGC
This sequence comes from Archangium sp., assembly GCF_057119385.1. NCBI lineage: Bacteria > Pseudomonadati > Myxococcota > Myxococcia > Myxococcales > Archangiaceae > Archangium > Archangium sp. Next base: position 19,807 of record NZ_DBNGVP010000181.1, read on the forward strand.
GGGCGTCATCCACTCGGACTTCGAGCGCGGCTTCATCAAGGCCGAGGTGATGAGGTGGGAGGACCTGCTGAAGTACGGCAGCGAGTCGGCGGTGAAGGAGAAGGGTCTGCTGCGCGTGGAAGGCAAGGAGTACGTGGTGCAGGACGGTGACTGCATGCACTTCCGCTTCAACGTGTAGCCATACCAGCCAGACGACCCGAGCCCATTTCCCCTCTCCCCTCGGGAGAGGGACGGGGTGAGGGTATCGGGGACCAGGGGTTGAACCCACTGTGCCCGAAGAGAGGGTGCCGAGAGGACCGAAGGGGTCCCGGCACCCTCTGTGTTTTCAGCGACTACGCCGGCCCGCGGAACGCGGTGTAGAGCCACATGGCGACGGCGAGCGCGGCGACGGCGGTGGAGAAGAGGGCGGCGCGGCGGGAGCGGCCCTCGTCGGGAAACTTCCGGGCGCGCACCCACATGCCGCCCACGCGGATGGCGACGAAGCAGGCGAGCAGGGCGGCGCCGATCCACTTCCATCCCGGGGGGCGGGAGACGGCCACGGCCCAGGCGCCGATGAAGGCGACGTTGCCGAGCAGGAGCAGCAGTTGGAGGCGGGCGAAGGGGCTCATGGGGTGCTCGGGTAAGGCGGGGCGGGGGCGGAGTCCAGCGCATTGTCATCCGGCGTGCGCCAGGAGACGGCCGGTGGGCGGGAGGGCGCGCACGGAGGCGTAGGATGGCCGGGAGATGGCCCGTCAGGACGAGCTGCGTTCGCTGCGCATCCGCGTGCTGATCCCGCTGACCGCGATCTGCATCGCGGGACTGGGCGGGACGGTGGGCTTCTACGTGCTGTGGCGGGAGCAGGGGGGGACGTGGCTGGACGCGCTGTACATGACGTTCAACACGCTGGCGACGGTGGGCTTCAAGGAGGTGAGGCCGCTGGATGCGGCGGGCCGGTGGCTCACCATGGCGGTGGGGGTGACGGGGATTGGCGGCGCCTTCTTCCTGTTCAGCGTGGTGATGGACTACCTGGTGACGCAGCGGTTCCTGGACGTGCGGGGGAGGAGACGCATGCAGAATCGGATCGACGCGCTGAGTGGCCACTACGTGGTGGCGGGGCTGGGCCGGGTCGGGCGCCGCGCGGCCGAGGAGCTGCGGGAGGCGAAGGCAGCGGTGGTGGTGGTGGACCCCTCGGAAGAGGTGGAGGCGCTGGCGGGGGAGCGGGACTACCTGCACCTGCAGGGGGACGCGACCGAGGACGAGGTGCTGGAGCGGGCGGGAATCCGCCGGGCGAAGGGGCTCATCGTCACCACGAACAACGACGCGACGAATCTCTACGTGGTGCTCTCCGCTCGCATCCTCAATCCGAACCTCTTCATCGTCGCGCGAGCGGATGAAGAGGACAGCGTGCCCAAGCTGATGCGCGCGGGGGCGGACCGGGCGATGAGCCCGTATGCCATTGGAGGCAGGCGGCTGGCGCACCTGATGTTGAGCCCGGGTGCGGTGGAGTTCTTCGAGACGGCCATGCGCCGGGGCAACCAGGCGCTCAACATCGGGGAGATCGTCCTGGTGTCCGGGTCGAGGATGGTGGGCAGGCCGCTCGCGGAGCTGTCGCAGGAGACGGGGGCCACGTTGCTGGCGGTGCTGCGGGACAACACGGCCATCGCCGCACCGAAGCCGGACCTGGTGCTGGCCACGGGGGACCGGCTCCTCGCGCTGGGCACGGACGAGCAGCTCGAGCGCCTCGAGAAGATGCTGCTCGCCCCGCGCTGATGGCGTTCTGGCGAGGCTTCAGCTCGAGGGCGGGGTGACCGGGGCTCCCACGTAGCGGGCCCTCGGGCGTAGCAGGTGTCCCTGCTCGCGTTGCTCCAGCACGTGCGCTATCCAGCCCGCCGCTCGCCCTACCGCGAACAGCGCCGCCGCCGCTCCCGCGGGCAGCTCCAGCGCCGATGCCAGCGCCACCAGGCCGAAGTCCACCGTCGGCGCCGGGTGGCCCGCCTCCCGCATCGTCTCCTCCACCGCGCGCAGCACCCGGACGCCCACCGTCTCCGGACGGAAGGCATATGCCGCCTCGAGCAGCGGCGGGGTGCGTGGATCTCCCTCCGGATACAGCCGGTGTCCGAAGCCCGGTACCGACTCGCCCCGCCGCAGCCGCTCGTGCACCACCGTGCGCGCCCGCTCCGGCCTTCCCACCTCCTGCAGCAGGGCCTCGATGCGGTCACTCGCGCCTCCGTGCTTCGGCCCCGAGACCGCCGCCAGCGCCGCGCTCATGCACGCGTACAGGTCCGCCCCCGAGGACGCCGTCACCCGCGCCGCGAACGTGGACACGTTCAGCTCGTGGTCCGCGCACAGCACCAGCGCCCGGTCCAGCATCTCCGGTGCCCGCTTCGCCGTCGCTCCCCACGCCACCGCCAGCGAGGCCGCCACCGTCTCCTCCTTCAGCGCCCGGGCCACCCGCGCCGGCGCGTGCGCCGCGCACACCCAGGCCGCCAGGTGCCGCAACAGCCGGCGCCCCCGCAGCCGCTCCTGCTCCGCCGGGGCCGCGAAGCGCACCTCGTCCCAGGCTCCCAGCAAGGGCACCACCGCCAGCAACACCGCCAGCGGAGGCGAGCGCTTCGGCACCAGCCCCGCCACCGCCGAGGGCTGCACGGGCAGCTCCGGCGAGGGCCATCGCACCGGCTGCGTTGGCAGCGTTCCCGTCCAGAGCAGCTCCGCCACGTCCTCGAAGCTCCGCCCCTCCACGGCGAGCCGCACCGCCGGGTACCCCCGGTATGCCAGCCCCTCCGCCCCCACCCGGGACACCGCCGAGTCGATGACGGGCTCGCCCCAGCGCAGCGCTCCCGCCGCCACCGCCGCGTGTCCCGCCCGTGCATCGTGCCGCGCCTTCAGCCGCTCGAGGTCCGACCGGACGTACCGGTTCTCCTTCGTCCCCGGCTCCGGCACGCACCGCACCAGGCCCCGGCTCACGTACGTGTAGAGCGTTGCCCGCTTCACCCCCAGCAGCGCCGCCGCCTCCGCCGCCGGCACCAGCTCCTCATCTCGACTGTCGAATCGAGATTGAGCCCTGGGCCCTCTCGCCTTCACCATGCGTCATGCCTCCCGGCGCGCATTGTCGACTCGACTCGATGGCGCGTCGAGTCGAGAGGGAAGGAGCAGGTACTCCTGGCCCCGCCACTACCACCTCGCCAACGAGGAGGCCCTCTTCATCCTCGAGGGCTCCGGCACACTGCGGCTCGGCGAGCAGACCGTGCCCCTGAAGGCCGGGGATTACGTGGCCCTCCCCGCCGGGCCCTCGTGCGCGCACCAGCTTCGCAATGACGGCGACTCGCCCCTGCGCTACCTCGCCCTCTCCACCATGCTCGAGCCCGATGTCATCGTGTACCCGGACTCCAACAAGGTGGGCGTGCTCGCCGGGGCCGCTCCCGGGGGCAACAAGGCCGCGCGCACCCTGGAGGCGTACCTGCCTCTTGCCTCACAGGTGGGCTACTGGGACGGCGAGGAAGGTTGAGCCTCGGGGAGACGCCGTGGCACCCTCGCCGTCCCATGGCCTCCCTCCTGGACTCACTCGAACGCTCGCGCCTCCTCAAGGACCGGGAAGCGGCGCGGGAGGTCCTCAACCCCGCCGAGCCTCCTCATGTCTCCCTGCTGCGCCTGTGCGACGCCGGGCTGCTCGAGGGCGGCCTCACCGTGGCCTTCGGCGTGCGGCCCGATGAGCTCGTGGGTCCGCTCACCATGGCCATGGGTGGCGCCGCGAAGCGCTTCAAGGTCGTCGATGTCCGCGAGCGCCCGCGCCTCGAGCTCCACGTCCTCGCCGGAGAGACGTCCGAGCGCTGGGAGGTGGAGGACCTCTGGGCGCTCGTGCACAACCTCAACAGCCTCTACCGCGACGCTCCCGACGTGCGCGCCATCGCCCTGCTCGGCGAGTGGAACGATGCGCTCCAGCTCCTGTGCGTGGACAAGCGCTCCCTCCCGAAGCTCCTGCGCGAGCGCTTCTTCGCGCCCCAGAACAGGGAGGCGTTGGAGAACAAGCCGGAGAGGGACTGAGGCCCGTCAGCGTCCCCGCCGCTTGAACTGCGCCAGGCTGAGCTGCTGGTTCAGCCGGGCGATCTCCTTCCGCGCGGCCTCGAGCTCCTCCGACGGCTTCGTGCCACCGAAGAGCTCCCGGAGCCGCTCCAACAACGAGCGTTTGTTGGATGAGCGGGAACCGCGCTTCGCCCTGGCCTTCGTCAGCGCCTGATTCGTGGCCTCCAGCTGCTTCTTCAGTTGCTTCACCTCGTCACGCGCCAGGGTGGCTTCCCGCCGGGACTCGCTCAGTTCGGCCGTGAGTGTGGCGAGCTGCTGCTCCACCTCCGTGCGCGCGGAGCGGAGGGCGGTGTTCTCCTTCTCCAGCGACTGCACCTGCGTCCGCAGGGCCTGGAGCTCCGCCGCCTCCTGCTTCTCGTCGCGGGGGGGGGCCACGGGGGCCGCCTTCTCGCGTGCCGCCAGCTCGGCCTTGAGGCGTTTCACCTCCGACTGTGTTGCCTCGAGCAGATCCCTCAGCTCGCGCTCTTCCGTCTTCGCCACGGTTGCACCCCGTCTCCGGGAGCATAGTCCCGCGACCCGTGGGGTGCACTCCACCGCACGGTGGCCCACCCGTCACGCAGGTGAGCCACAAGGCCGGGCAGCTACAGGGCGGAGGAGACCCGCTCGGTCATGGCCGCCCAGGCGATATCGATGTCCTGAGGGGTGGTTCTCCAATTGGAGATGGCGGCGCGGATGCCCTGCACCCCGTCGTAGACGGTGGGGGTGAGGAACACGCGGCCGTCATCCCGGAGCCGATCCAGGAACGCCCGGACCTCCTCCTGGGACGGTCCCTGCTCCGGCCGGCGCAGGGTGAAGCAGGCGATGTTGAGCCGCACGGGCGCCAGCAGCCTGAAGGCGCCGGAGCCCTCGATGCGCGCTCCCAGCTCACGTGCGAGCTGGCAGTTGCGCTCGATGATGTCCTGGTACCCCGTGCGCCCATAGGCCATGAGGGTGAGCCACGCGGGCAGGGCCCGGAAGCGGCGGGAGTTCTCCGGCCCCATGTCCGCGAATGACGGCGCACCCTGCCTCACATCGAGGTAGGCGGCCCCGTTGCGGAAGACCTCGTGCAGCAACTCCGGGTGGCGGGTGAACTGCAGGGCCGAGTCATACGGCACGTTCAGCCACTTGTGTGCGTCCACGGTGAGCGAGTCCGCCAGCTCCATGCCGCGCGTCAGGTGCGCGAACCGGGGCGAGCACGCCGCGAATCCTCCGAAGGCCCCGTCGATGTGGAGCCAGAAGGAGTGCCTCTCCTTGAGCCGGCCCATCGCCTCCAGGTCGTCATAGTCCCCGGTGTTCACCGTGCCGGCGCTCGCCACGACGATGCAGGGCTCACCCCCGAGCGCCTCGAGACGGGCCTGGAGCGCGGCGAGGTCCACGGACTCCCGGCCCGGAAGGCAGGGCACCTTCACCAGGCAGCCGCGTCCCATGCCGAGCATGGACAGCGACTTGAGGGTGCTCGAGTGGGGCAGGGCGCTCAGCACGGAGATGGGCTTCATCCCGTACAGCCCCTCCTTCGCCACATCCACTCCCCGCTGCCGGGCCACCCACTGTCTCGCGCTCGCCAGCCCGACGAAGTTCGACATGGTGGCGCCCGACACGAAGCTGCCGAAGAAGCTGTCGGGCAGGCCCAGCAGCTCGCGCAGCAACTTCAGGGTCTCCAACTCCACCTGCGGCGCGGCGGAGCTCCCCGGGCTGAACGGGTTCTGGTCCAGTGCGCTCGCCATCCAGTCTCCAGCCAGGGCGGCCGGGGTGGAGCCTCCCTGCACGAAACCGAAGTAGCGCGGGCCCGTGCAGCCGCCCATCTCCTTTCCGTATCGGTCCAGGAAGAGGTTGAAAGCCTTCTCCGCTCCCAGCCCCTCCGACGGCAGCTCCAGCTGTGTTTTCTCGCTGGCCTTCACCGCCGCGGGTGTGCGATCCAACTCGCCGAGGAATCGCTGGGCCTCGGTCTTCGTCCGCTCCAACAGGGCCGCGAGCTCGTGCAAATCCCTTGTCAACGCCTTGTCCATGGCGGCCCCTATACCCGAGCGGCCTTCACCTGGCCACGGCCACCTCCGTGCACGGCCCACACCTGGCGGACGGTCAGCACAGCAGTCTGACATCCCTTGGTTTTTCAGATATCAAGAACTGAATTATCTGTTGACCGGTTGATAGTCGAATGGGTAGATATATCTGGAAAAGCTGGATTCCTTGGGGAGTTCCGCGCCTTTGCAACGCCTGTGCAACGCTTGTGAAACACGGGCCGAGCGGCCGTCATGTGGGACGAGGTGAGGGTGTGTCGACGACCGTATTGAAACCCATCGGAGCGCTGGTCCGCTTCGCGGTGCCGGCCACCGTGGTGATGATGTTGTCTGGTTTGTTCCTGGTGGTGGACACCTGGTTCATTGCCCGCCTGGGGACGACGGAGCTCGCGGGCGCCACGCTTGTCTTTCCCGTGTTCATGATCCTCCTCACCGCCCTCGGGGGTGGGATAGGCATTGGCATCTCCGCGGTCATCTCGCGGCGGCTGGGCAGGGGAGGGGTGGAGGACGCGCAGGCGTGTGTGGGGACATGTCTGGGATTGGGGCTGCTCGTCGCGGTCTTCTTCTCGGTGCTCTACCTGTTGCTGGGTGAGGTGGTGCTCAGGAGGGCGAGCCCGGAGCCGGCGTTGGTGCAGGCCGCCCTGGACTTCTCGCTGCCCATCTTCCTGGGCAGTCCGGTGCTGGGCTTCTCGCTCACGCTGACCAACATGCTGCGCTCCGAGCGCAATCTGGTGGTGCCCTCGGTGATGATGGTGGTGGGAGGCGTGGTGAACGCGGTGGCGGCCCAGGTGCTGATGTTCGGGTGGGGACCGGTGCCGGCCCTCGGGTTGAAGGGCGCGGGGTGGGCCACGGTGGCGGGCTTCGTGGCGTCGAGTCTGCTGGGCGCCTGGGTGATGATGGGCCGTTCGCGTCTCACCCTCCGGCCCTCGCGGCTGCGATGGGACGGGGCGGCCGCGCGCGACATCATCCGCATCGCCCTGCCGACCATCCTCACCTACGTGGTGAACAACGTGACGTACATGTTGCTGGCCTTCTCCTGGGCCCATTTCGGGACGGAGGCGGTCGCGGGTTACGGGCTGGCCAGCCGTTTCGAGTACGTGCTCATCCTCACCCTCTACGGGCTGGGGAGCGCGGTGGTGACGTTGGGCGGGGAGGAGCTGGGCGCCGGCAACCGGGAGGGATTCCGCCGGGTGGTCCGCACCGCCGCGGGGCTCTCGGCCGGCGCGGTGGGCGTGGGGGCGCTGGTGCTGTTCTTCCTTCCCCAGGTGTGGTTCTCCCTCTTCGAGACGGAGCAGGCCGTCGTGGCCGCGGGGAGCGCGTACTTCCGGGTGGTGGCCCTGGCCTATCCCTTCTACGCCCTGGGCCTCATGTACAACTATGCCTACCAGACGCTCGCCCGGGCGGAGTGGGGGCTCCTGTTTGGTTTCACCCGCGTGGCCCTGGTCGCACTGCCCGGGGTCGCTCTGGCGGTCTGGTCCGGTGGCTCCGCCGGGCTCGCCGCCGCCGCCATCGCGGCCTCCTTCGCCCTCTATGGGCTGCTCTCTCATTCCCTCTTTCCCCTGGCGCTCCACCCGCGAGCCTCCGCCCCGGCGCTTCCGGCTCCTGGACTTTCCTGACGCCCGGCGACTGCTCTCCGCACTCCCAAGCGCACATGCCTTCCCCCTATCCCTGGCACTACACCGTGCGGTGGCCGTTCTATTTCTGCCGCCCCTCCATCTGGAACCGCACCCAGCTCGGACAGCGCCCGCTCGAGCACACCTTCGTGTCCGATCCGGAAGACAAACCGCTCCGGTTGCTCTTCCTCGGCGACATCATGTCCCTGCACGGGGACCGCATCTCCCGCGTGGACCCCGCCATCAGCGAGCTGCTCTCCGGCGCGGACCTGGTGATTGGCAATTGCGAGGCGCCGGTGATGAACCGCCCGCTCAGCAACGTCACCCGCAACGGCTTCGTGTTCAACATGTCCCACGAATACCTGCGGGCCATCGTGGAGCAGCTGGGCGTGAAGCCGGGGCGGCTCCTGCTCTCGGTGGCCAACAACCACACCTTCGACCAGGGCGAGGCCGGCTACTTCTCCACCCAGGAGCGCTTCGCCGCGCTGGGCATCCAGCCCCTCGGGCTGTGGAATGGAGGCACGTCGCCGGTGGTGCGGGTGGAGGTGGAGGGCATGGCGGTGGGGGTGGTCTCCTGGACGCAGTGGATGAACATCGAGCCGCGGCGGGAAGAGCCCGGCGTGTGGCGGCACACGCACCTGGACGGGCTGGACGCGGAGGAGCTGAAGCGGCGCCACGGTCTGGACCTCGTGGTGGCCTTCCCCCATTGGGAGTACGAGTTCCAGCACTTCCCGCACCGCTCCACCCGGGAGCTGGCGCGGCAGCTCAACGCCCGCAATTTCAAGCTCATCGTGGGATGTCACCCCCACGTGGTGCAGCCGATGGAGTGGTTCGACGACGGGCTGTGTGCCTACAGCCTGGGCAACTTCTGCGGCCTGGGTTTCGCCTGGGCGGTGAAGCTCATCTCCCTGCTCGAGGTCCGGGTCGGGACGCGGGGGGCGAACCGGGGCCGGGTGATGGGCTATCAGCTTCATCCCTTCATCCAGTTCCATGAGGGGGAGCGTGTTTCCCTGCTGCCGATGGAGAAGACGCCGGCCGTGAAGCAGGCCGGATGGCAGCAGCGGCTCGGGCTCGTCTACGAGCCGGTGAAGGGAGCCGAGCGCCGGGCCTGAGTTGTCCGGAATTTTTTCGTACAGGACGGCCGCCAGCGGTGCTGGCGCCGACATCCCTGGGAGAAGGTCATCATGAGTTCGACGGAACAGCTGGCCGCCTCGTTCGAGGTGGTCAATGAGGTATTGCCCTCACAGGGCGCCGCCCGGTCCCTGAGAGCCATTGCGGCTCCGGGCCGGGAGCCCGGCCTGCGGGAGCGGTGGGTTCATGCCTTCGCGCAGGGGGCCGCCCACCTCGTGGTGCAGAAGCCGCGCTCGGAGACGCTGCGCTTTGGGCTGGTGAGGGAGCCGGAGGAATTCGCGGCGGTGGGACGGATGCGCCTGCGCGTGTATGGGGCGAAGCTGCCCTACCTGCTCAAGGAGCTCTCCCCGGAGGGGATGGACGCGTATGACGCCCACTCCTTCATCTTCGCCACCTGGTGGAAGGACCGGGTGGTGGCGACCGTCCGCACCACCCGCTATCCCTACGAGACGTTGCGGTACGTGCCCGAGCCGGCCCTCTCCAGCTGGATGAAGGAGGGCTGGGACACCGACTTCCTCGAGTGGGGACGCCTGCTGGTGGACTCCACCGAGGGCTTCAACCGGCTCACTCCGGCGCTGCTCACCTACGCCGGCCTGTACCTGCATGGGCTCACGCCCTACCGCAAGTACTTCGGGTATGCCCGGCCGCATGGGCGCAAGTCCTTCTCGGGCTTCCAGTTGTCACAGAATGCCCCCAGCTTCACGATTCCCGAGAGAGGGGAGCACGCCTACCAGCTCCTCAAGGGCGAGCTCTCCAGGGAAGTGTTGTTCTCGGTGCCGCGGTGGTTGGGAAGCCTCGCGGGCCGGATGCTGAGCAGCGCCCGCGCTTCCTGACGCTGTACTTCCCGAGTCCGCCAGAGTACCCCTCATCACCCTTCGAAGATCGCAGTTCCAAGGAGAGACATCATGTCGCAAGCCGTGAATCCCGAGTTCCGTACCAAGGTCGATGCGCTCCTCGATTCCATGATCGAGTCCGTCTACAAGGCCGCGCCGGCGGCGCGTTACCTCGCCAGCTCCAACCAGGTGGACCTGACGATGTTCAAGCGCCACACGGTGGAGACGATCCTCCGCATCCGCCTGGCGCGCGTGGCCGACAGCAAGGCGCTGTGCCTGTTCACCAAGACGGACCCGGTGGCCGCGCACAAGTGGGCCAAGTACACCGAGGAGGAGATGCTGCACGACCGGCTCTTCCTCAAGGACCTGACGAACATCGGGATGACCGAGGAGGAGGTCTACGGCACGGATCCGCTGCTGGCCACCAAGCTGCTGCAGGGCTACCTCTACTACACGCTCGAGCACGAGGGGCCCCGCGGCCTCATCACCAAGTCGTACTTCGTCGAGTACACCACCCGCAAGACGCAGGGCTCCTGGAACGAGAACATCAAGCGCTCGCTGGGTGACAAGGCCGTGCGCGGGGCCGAGGCGCACCTCAACTACGACGTGAACGAGGACCACTCGACCGACGTGTGGAACGTGCTGATGACGATGGTGAACGGCAAGCAGGACGAGGAGCGCGTGCTCTATCACCTCAACGTCTACTTCGGCCTGTTCAGCGCGTACCTGAACGAGCTGGCGAGCAAGACGAAGTCCGACCTGCTCCCCAACACCCAGAACGTCGCCACCACGGCGGTGCTCACCGCGCAGGACGTGGCGCAGAAGGCCTCGGCCGCCGCCAAGGCGTAACGGGCTCGTGCCAGGGCCCCGTCTCCGGAGGATGGAGGCGGGGCCTTCGTGTGTCAGCTCGCGAGCGGCGGGACCTCGGTGAGGGCGGTGGCCTCTCGGGGGCCCCGCTTCTTGCGCTCCAGGTACCAGCGGCGGAACGTCAGCGTGGCCCGGTCCGTCCCCACGCTGCGCTCCTCGGTCACCGGCGGCGCTTCCATCGGGCGGCTCGACTCCACCACCGCCTGGTCCTCCTTGAGGATGCGCTTGTTGAAGTGGTCGATCGCGGCCGCGAGCGGCTGGACCTTCAGGAAGTCGCGCGTGCTCACCAGCATCATCCGCGTGTGGCTCTCATCCACCGGCACGCACCACATGAACAGGTTCATGATGCGCTTGGGCACGGGAATGTTCAGCGACATGCCATTGGGCCGCAGCCAGTCCAGGAAGCCTTCCGAGCCTGCTCCATCCATGTCCGCCGAGGTGCGGAACCCCGTGGGCGTGGGGTGCACCTCGATCTCCATCCTCGAGTCCGGCTTCATCCGCTTCGCCAGCGCTCCACCGATGGTGCGCCGGTGCACGAAGGGCAGGTGCGGCGAGTCCAGCATGTTCTCCATCGCCCGCGTCCAGTGCGCGTTCCACGTCTCGGCGTAGTGCCACACGTGCACGCCCGGCTGCTCCATCACGGCGGGCACGGACAGCTCCTCCGGGGCCTCGGCTCCCGGGCGCGTGTAGACCCAGATGAGGCCTCCGCGCTCCTGCACCGGGAAGGCCGTGGCGGCGTAGCGCTGGCGCTTCTCCTCGGGCATGGGGTTGAGCGGAATGTGCGTGCACGCCCCGCCCGAGGCGAAGCGCCACCCGTGGAAGGGGCACTCCAGGCACCCGTCCTTGCCCACCTTCCCCAGCGACAGCCTCACCCCGCGGTGCGGACACTGGTCATGCAGCGCCGACACCCGGCCCTGGGCGTCCCGGAAGAGCACGAGCCGCTCCCCCGCCAGCGTCAGTGCGTAGGGCGCCTTGCGCACCTCCTTCGACATCGCCACCGGCGTCCATACGTCCGCGAAACCCTCGTCGGCGAAACCGTCCAGCATGAAGTCCTCCCGCAGGTACCGCTCCGGGTATAGAATATTCACGTTGGTTTATTTAATTTCAAGTCGAAGTGCGTCGGAGCGCGGCCCCCGACCGGGCGGAGAGTGGATTTCATACCCCACGCGGGTTATTCAGAACGCATGGCCCGGGTGAAGGGAAGCCGCAACGCCGACTACGAGAAGGAGCGCGAGCGCCTGCTGCACGCCGTGCGCGAACGCCTGCTCGCGAAGGACGGGGCGCAGGCGAGCTTCCGCGAGCTGGCCGAGGTGGCCGGGGTGAGCGTGGCCACGCTGCGTCACTACTTCGGCTCGCGCGAGGCGCTGCTGTCGGAGGTGATGGCGGACATGCACCAGCGCGGCCTGCCCTACCTGCACGCCACCGCCACGGAGTTCCACGGCCCGGTGCGCGAGTCGCTCCAGTGGTTGCTCCAACAGTTCCTCGTGGGCTGGCGCGCCGGGGTGGGGGAGGTGCACGCCTTCGGCCTCACCTCGAGCCTGGGCCACGAGAAGCTGGGCCCCGTCTACGTGCAGGAGTTGCTGGAGCCCACGCTGCAGGCCACCGAGGCCCGGTTGTCCCGCCACATCGCCGACGGGGAGCTGCGCCGCTGCGACGTGCGCCACGCCGCGCTGGAGCTGGTGTGCCCGGTGGTGCTCGGCATGTTGCACCAGGTGCAGCTCGCGGGCTCGCGCTGCCGTCCGCTGGACGTGGAGCGCTTCCTGGAGGACCACCTGGACACGTTCCTCCGCGCCTACGCTCCGGAGCCCGAGCCGCTCAAGGCACGCCGAGGATGAGCCCGAGCGTGGCCAGCGTCATCGCCGTGCCCTGCTTCGCGAGCGCGGGCGGAATGTCGAGGATGACGGGCCGCTCCGGCACGCCTCCGCAGCTGCGCGAGCCCACGTAGCTCCCGTCCTTCGTGGCCTTCAAGTCGTAGCTGCACGCGCCCACCGTCCCGGTGAGCTCCTCCGCGCTGATGTTCAGCTCCGAGACGCGGCCGTAGAAGGAGCCCCGCGCGTGGGTGACGCCGTCGTGGTCCTCGAAGCTCAACCGCGTCAGCTCCCGGCCCACGGTGCCTCCCAGCTCCTTGCCGTTGAGGCCGAGGAACACCGTCTGGCCGAAGGCCCTCCCGCGCAGCGTCTTTCCATCCCGCGAGAGCTGGAGGTCCGGGCTGGAGATGCTGTCGCCCGTCACGCGCGCCGTGATGGCGGCGTTCGGGGTGCGCAGGTAGAGGTACTGGTCCCAGCCCTGAGCGGCCGCCGTTCCCATTGCGAGCAGGGCGGTCATCCCGAGCGCTCGACCGATTCGCTGGGTGTACGAGGAATTCATGCGGGGAGGATAGGAATGGAGGCACTCCCGTGTGCCGGACCCCCGGCCGCCCGCTCGTGGGGAGGAGGGGATGGCGTGCTCCGCCAGGACGGCACGGCGAGCGGCCGCCCGGTTGCCGGGCGCGCCCGGTGTGGGGGCCGTCATCCTCCTCGTGAGTGGAGGGCTCGCGTCCGCGCCCTGTTCACGGGTTGTCCTGGCCCGAGGAAGCGTTGCCCCTGCTTCCTCTCCGGCGGTACCCTGCGTCCGTGCCTTCCTCGTCCCAAGGCCGGGCCACCTCCGGGCCCCTGCGTGTCCTCTTCGTGGCGGACGATCCCGTGCTGCGCGACACCGCCCGCAGGGAGCTGTCGCCGGCCTTCGAGCTGCTCCCCGTCAACACCTTCTCCCTCGCCCTGCCCCTGCTCGACCTCGAGCCGGCGCCCACCGCCGTCGTCATCGACATGGGGCTGGCGGACGCGAAGGGCGCGGCGGACTTCCTCGCCGCCCTGGTGGAGCGCGGCTACCCCGGTCCGCGCGTTCTTTTGTCCACCAAGTTCCGCCCCGAGGAAGCCTCCACCCTCAGCCAGGCCAGCATCATCCACTTCGCGCTCGCCACGCCGTGGGCCGCCGGGGAGCTGCGCGCCTTCGTGGAGGCCGCGCTCGGCTTCCGCCCCTTCCCGAGCGCGCTTCACGCCATCTGATGTCTGGTGGCAGGCAGCCCATCGCGCTCCGCCATGATGTCCTGCGCGCGCCCGGGCTTCGCATTATCCTGGCGCCGTCCCCCGAGAGTGTCCCGGTTCCGAAGAAGCGTGGTGCCCCGTGTCGTCGTGGTGGAAGGTTGCCAAGAGGAAGCTCCGGCGCGCGCGCGTGCGATTGCTGCGCGGCTCGGGAGCTCCGGGTGAGATCGCCGGTGGCATGGCGCTCGGCTTGTTCATCGCCGTGCTGCCCGTCATGGGCCTCCAACTGCCCCTGGCCCTCGCCGCCTCCGAGCTGGTGCGCCGGCTGACGCACTTCCAGCTCTCGCGCGTCGCCGCCGCCGCGGGCGTGTGGCTCAACAACCCCGTCACCGCCGCCCCCGTCTACGGCCTGTGCTACCTCATCGGCCGCCCCATCGCGCACCGCCTCCTCCCGGCTTCCCCCCAGGGCGTGGCGACGGCCAGCGCCTTGGACTTGAGCGCGCTGTCCCTCTCCGGACCGGATGCGCTCGAGGTGGGGCTCGGCCTCGTCATCGGCGGCGTCGTGCTGGGCGTGCCCACCGCCTGGCTCGGCTACCGCATCACCTACGGCATGGTGTCCCGCCACCAGGCCGATCGCGAGCAGCGCCGGGCTCGCAGGGCGCGCGGCCTGAAGCTCGCCCCCGAGGTGTAGGCGGCCCGCCCGGGAGAGACCGTGATTCCGTCCCGGCTGTAGCAGGCCCGCTGAAAAAGCGGTTGTCGCATTTGAACCCACATGCGCCGGGGCACTACGATTTTCACCAGGTGACACTTTGTCACCTGGGAGTGACCCGAGGTGACCGGGCGCTCCGGCGTGGATGCCGGGGTGGATTCTCAGGTCGCGAGAAGTCTCGGAGACGCTCCCCGTCCCGCTGTCGTACGCAAAGGGAGCTCCCCCACGTGAGAAGGTTGGTTGCCACGCTGTCAGGGCTGGCGCTGGTGTTGTCGGGTACAGGCGCCGCGGCCCGGTCGTTGCCGAACTACGATGCACTGCAGGACGTGAAACCCACGGGCCCGAGCTTCAGGCCGGTGGAGGAGCCGGGTGCGCGCGTTGCCCATCAGGACGAGCGGACGGGTTCGCCCACGTTCCTCTGGGTCAACAAGGGCAGTCCCCCGGCGCGGTTGATGGCGCCCTTCGCGCGCATGGCGCCGGGGGAGGCCGCCCTGGCGCAGCTCTCCGAGCACGCCAGCCTCTACGGCCTGAGCTCCCTCGAGTCGGCGGGGGCGCGGGTGCAGTCCGTCAGCCAGAACGAGCAGGGCGTCAAGGTGGTGACGATCGCCCAGGAGGCCGCGGGCATCGAGGTCTTCCGGCAGTCGCTCCGCCTGCTGCTCAACCGGAGCAATGACCTGGTGGCCGTCTCCGGCACCCTCTCCAAGCATGTCTCCGCGGACGTGCCCGCCTCGCGCGTGCGCTTCCAGCTGACGGCCTCCGAGGTCATCGCCCTGGCCTACCAGGACCTGACGGGGCACGCGCTGGACAAGAGCCTGCTCGCGCCGGTGGACACGAAGCTGGAGACCGGCCGCTACTCGCACTACGAGCCGGTGTCCTACGCGCGCCCGCTGACGGAGCAGTTCCTGCTGCCGGCCCGGGCCAAGCAGGTGCTCTACTCGCTGCCGGGCGGACTCGTGCCCGCGTACTACGTGGAGCTCAACACGGGACGCGCGGACAGCAAGGAGTCGGACTACTACGCGTACGTCGTGTCCGCGGCGGATGGCCGGCTGCTGCTGCGCAACAACCTGACGGCGGACGCGGAGTACAGCTACCGCGTCTTCGCGGACGCCACGCCGCCGTACACCCCGCATGACGGCCCCTCGGGCACCCAGGCCACGCCGCACCCCACGGGCACGCCGAGCGGCTTCTTCCCGGCGTTCGTGCCGCCCTCGCTGGTCACCCTGCGGAACGCTCCCTTCAGCCAGAACGATCCCTGGCTGCCGGACGGCGCCACGGAGACCACCGGTAACAACGTGGACGCGTACGCGGACCTCGTCGCGCCGGACAACTACAACGCGGGAGACCTGCGTCCCTCCGTCACCGCGCCGGGCGTGTTCGACCGGACCATGCGCTTCGACATCGAGCCGAACGCCGATGCGGAGCAGATCGCCGCGGCCACCACCAGCCTGTTCTTCCTGAACAACTGGCTGCACGACTGGTTCTACGACTCGGGCTTCGACGAGGCGTCCGGCAACGCGCAGACGGACAACTACGGCCGCGGAGGCCTGGGCGGCGACGCCATCCGCGCGCAGGCGCAGGACTACAGCGGCCTCAACAACGCGAACATGTCCACGCCGGCGGACGGCAGGTCCCCGCGCATGCAGATGTACCGCTTCTCCGGCCGCGACGCGCGCGTGACGGTGAACGCGCCCGAGAGCATCGCGCGTGACTTCGCGGCGGGTATCGCCGGGGGCTTCGGTCCGCAGTCCTTCGACACCACCGGGGACGTGGTGGGGGCGCAGGACGGCGTGGCCACCAGCACCGACGCGTGCACCGCGCTGTCCAACGCGGCGGAGGTGGCCGGGAAGATCGCCCTGATCGACCGTGGCAACTGCGACTTCACCGTCAAGATGACGAACGCGCAGAACGCGGGGGCCATCGGCGTCATCCTCGTGGACAACGTGGACGGTCTGCGCTCGAACATGGGCGGCACCTCCACCACCATCACCATTCCCTCGCTGCGCCTCACGATGGCGGAGGGCAAGGTGCTGCGCGAGGCCACCGGCGTCAACGTGCGGCTGTACCGCGCGGCGGCTCCGTACCTGGACGGCACGGTGGACAACATCATCGTGGCGCACGAGTGGGGCCACTACATCAGCAACCGCCTCATCGGCAACGCGGCCGGTCTGGTCAACAACCAGGGCCGCGCCATGGGGGAGGGCTGGGGTGACTTCACCGCGCTGCTGATGGTGACGCGCGCGGAGGACGCCCTGGTGGCCTCCAACGCGAACTGGAACGGGGCCTACGCCGCGGCCGAGTTCGCCACGCGTGGCAGCTCCCCGGACTCCGCCTTCTTCGGCATCCGCCGCGTGACGTACTCGGCGGACATGGCCCGGAACGCGCTGATGTTCCGCCACATCTCCGATGGCGTGGCGCTGCCCACCTCGGCGCCCATCTCCCCGGGCGGCGTCAACTCCCAGGTCCACAACTCCGGTGAGGTGTGGGCCACCATGCTGTGGGAGTGCTACGTGTCGCTCCTGCGCGCGCATCCGTTCGAGGAGGCGCAGCGCCGCATGAAGAGCTACCTGGTGAACGGGTTCAAGATGACGCCCGTGGCGCCCACCTACCTGGAGGCGCGTGACGCCATCATCGCGGCGGCCAACGCCAACGACCCGGCCGACGGCGAGCGCTTCTGGGCGGCCTTCGCCCGGCGCGGCGCGGGCGTGGGCGCGGTGGCTCCGGACCGCTACTCCACCAACCACGCCGGCGTGGTGGAGAGCTTCAGCGTCGGGACGAACCTGGAGCTCGTCTCCGCCGTGTTCGCCGATGACCTGGCGACCGGCTCCTGCGACAAGGACGGCGTCCTGGACAACGGGGAGACGGGCCGCATCATCGTCACCGTGCGCAACTCGGGCTCGAAGGAGGCCAGCAACACCAGCGTCACCGTGTTCTCTCCCTCCGCGGGCGTGACGGTGGGCAACGGCGGCTCCATGCGCTTCCCGGTGATTCCCGTGGGCGGGCAGGCCGAGGTGTCCGTGCCCGTGACGCTGCGCGGCGCGACGAAGGGACAGGTCGTCAACTTCAGCCTCGCCTTCCGTGACGAGGCCCAGGCGATTCCGGGGGACAAGGTCCACGCGTTCGGCCTCGAGACGCAGTACGACGAGGCGCCCGCCACCACCGCCACGGAGACGGTGGAGGGCCGGACGCTGCCGTGGGGCTTCGAGTCCGACACCACGCTGACCCCGGGCTCCTTCCAGGTCGTCGAGTTCATCGCCGACCTCAACCGGGCCTTCTTCGGCCCGAACCTGGGCGCCCCGGGCGACATCCGCCTCGTCACCCCGCCGCTGGAGGTGAGCGCCACGGAGCCGCTCGTCCTCTCCTTCCGTCACGCGTATGACCTCGAGTTCGACGCCACCGGCTACTACGACGGTGCCGTCATCGAGCTCTCCAGCGATGGAGGGGCGACGTGGGTGGACATCGGTGACTCGCTGTACACCGGTACG
Organism: Archangium sp.; assembly: GCF_057119385.1. NCBI lineage: Bacteria > Pseudomonadati > Myxococcota > Myxococcia > Myxococcales > Archangiaceae > Archangium > Archangium sp. Next base: position 37,518 of record NZ_DBNGVP010000181.1, read on the forward strand.
ATCATCAACACCACGACGGGCAAGAACCCGTTGAAGGGCCGCCGCGGCTTCGTGGGGACCTCGGCGGGCTTCCCCACGCTGGCGCCCGCGACGCTGGACCTGGGGACCGCCTACGCGGGCCAGACGGTTCAAATCCGCTTCCGCATCGGCTCCGACGACGCCGCGGCGCGCACGGGCTGGTTGCTGGATGACCTGGCCTTCACCGGCATCATCGGCACGCCCTTCACGAGCATCGTCGGCGAGGACGGCGTGTGCATGAACCGTCCGCCCGTGGCCAACGCGGGCACGGACCTGACGGCGAACGAGCGCTCGCGCGTGACGCTGTCCGGCAGCGCGTCGGACGTGGATGGGGACAGCGTGAGCTACAGCTGGGCGCAGGTGTCCGGCCCGGCGGTGACGCTCACGGGCGAGGACACGGCCACCCCGTCCTTCACGGCCCCCGAGGTGACGGGTGACAGCGACGTGGTGCTGCGGCTGACCGTCAGCGACGGCACCCTCACCGCCAGCGACACCGTGACGGTGCGCGTGCTGAACGTCAACCGCGCGCCCACGGTGAACGCGGGCCTGGATGGCTCGGCCAGCGAGCGCGGCGGCTACACGCTCTCCGGCTCCGCGAGCGACGCGGACGGCGACACCCTCAGCTTCCTCTGGACGCAGGTGTCCGGCACGCCGGTGGCGCTGAGCAACTACGACAAGGCGTCCGCCACCTTCGCCACGCCGGAGGTCGCGTTCGACGAGGTGCTCACCTTCCGCCTGACGGTGAGCGACGGGCAGAGCAGCGTCAGCGACACGGTGGACGTGGCCATCCACGACGTGAACCGCGCGCCGGTGGTGACGGCGTCCTCGGTGACGGTGGATGAGCGCAGCACCGCCACGCTCGAGGCCACCGCCTCGGACGCGGACGGGGACACGCTGAGCTACAGCTGGACGCAGCTGACCGGTACGGCGGTGACGCTCTCCGGGGCCAACACGGCCCGGGCCACCTTCTCCACGGGCGAGGTGAGCGCCGACAGCGTGCTCACCTTCCGCGTGACGGTGAGCGACGGCCGGGCCACGGCCACCCAGGACGTGGTGGTGAACGTGCGCCAGGTCAACCGCGCGCCGGCCGTGAACGCGGGCGTGGATGGCTCCGTGAACGAGCGCGAGTCCTACACGCTCTCCGGCTCCGCGAGCGACCCGGACGGGGACACGCTGAGCTACAGCTGGGTGCAGGTGTCCGGCACGCCGGTGGCGCTGAGCGGTGCCACCTCGGCCTCCGCCACCTTCACCGCGCCGGACACGGCGTCCGGTGAGACGCTCACCTTCCGCCTGACGGTGAGCGACGGCAAGGTGACCAGCAGCGACATGGTGAGCGTGACGGTGAATGACGTGAACCGCGCGCCAGTGGTGACGGCGTCCTCGGTGACGGTGGACGAGCGCAGCACCGCCACGCTCGAGGCCACCGCCTCGGACGCGGACGGGGACACGCTGAGCTACAGCTGGACGCAGGTGTCCGGCACGGCGGTGACGCTCTCCGGGGCCAACACGGCCCGGGCCACCTTCTCCACGGGCGAGGTGAGCGCCGACAGCGTGCTCACCTTCCGCGTGACGGTGAGCGACGGCCGCGGCGCCACGGCCACCCAGGACGTGGTGGTGAACGTGCGCCAGGTCAACCGCGCGCCCACGGTGAACGCGGGCGTGGACGGCGTCGTCAACGAGCGCGCGTCCTATACGCTCTCCGGCTCCGCCAGCGACGAGGACGGCGACACGCTGAGCTACAGCTGGGTGCAGGTGTCCGGCACGCCGGTGGCGCTGTCCGGTGCCACCTCGGCCCGGGCCACCTTCACCGCGCCGGAGACGGTGTCCGGTGAGACGCTCTCCTTCCGCCTGACGGTGAGCGACGGCCAGAGCAGCGCCAGCGATACGGTGAACGTGGTGGTGGACACGGTGAACCGCGCGCCGGTGGTGACGGTGCCCGCGGTGACGGTGGACGAGCTCAGCACCGCCACGCTCGAGGCCATCGCCTCGGACGCGGATGGTGACAGGCTGACCTATAGCTGGACGCAGCTGACCGGCACGCCGGTGGTGCTCTCCGGGGCCGACACGGCCCGGGTCACCTTCTCCGCGGGCGAGGTGAGCGCCGACAGCGTGCTCACCTTCCGCGTGGAGGTGTTCGATGGCTTCACCACCGCCAGCTCCGACGTGGCGGTGACGGTGCGCAACGTCACCGTCAACCGCGCGCCCACGGTGAACGCGGGTGTGGATGGCACCGCGAACGAGCGGAGCGTCTACACGCTGAGCGGCTCCGCGAGCGACGTGGACGGTGACGCTCTCAGCTACGCCTGGGTGCAGGTGTCCGGTACCCCGGTGGCGCTGACCGGTGCCAGCACGGCGTCCGCCAGCTTCATCGCGCCGGAGACGGCTTCCGGCGAGACGCTCTCCTTCATGCTGACGGTGAGCGACGGCAAGCTGTCCGCCAGCGACACGGTGGACGTGGTGGTCAACGACGTGAACCGCGCGCCGGTGGTGACGGCGTCTCCGGTGACGGTGGACGAGCGGAGCACCGCCTCCCTCGTGGCCATCGCCTCGGACCCGGACGGCGATGCGCTGACCTACGCCTGGACGCAGCTGACCGGCCCGTCGGTCACGCTCTCCGGCGCCAACACGGCGACGGCCACCTTCGCCACCGGCGAGGTGCCCTCGGACCGCGTGCTCACCTTCCGCGTGACGGTGAGCGACGGCAAGGCCTCGGCCACCCGTGACGTGTCGGTGACCGTGCGCAACGTCAACCGCGCGCCCGTGGCCAGGGCGGGGACCGCGCTCTCCGCGGTGTCCAATGCCACCGTCAACCTCGACGGCAGCACGAGCGCGGACGCCGATGGCGGCACCCTGACGTACCAGTGGACGCAGGTGGGGGGTCCGTGGGTGACGCTGGCGGGGGCGGACACCGCCACGCCGTCCTTCACCGCTCCGGCCGTGAGGTCCAACACCGACCTCGTCTTCCGGCTGGTGGTGCGGGATGGCTCGCTCTCCAGCGAGCCCTCGACGGTGACGGTCACCGTCTCGCCCGCCGACAACCAGGCGCCCGTGGCCCGCGCCCGCATCCTCCTCTCCGGCAGCCAGGAGTCCATGACGCTCGATGGCTCGGCCTCCAGCGATGGGGAGGGGGACGCGCTCACCTACAGGTGGGAGCAGATCAACGGCCCGTCCGTGCAGTTCAGCAACGCCAACCAGGCGGTGCTGAACGTGGACGTGCCCGCGACCGGTACCTACAGCTTCCGTCTCACCGTGACGGATGCCCGCGGGGCCTCGCACAACGCCACCGTGGAGGCCACGGCCACGCTGTCCACCTCCACGCCGGAGCCGGGCGGCTGCTCCTCCACCGGCACGGGCGCCCCGGCCAGCGTGCTCGGCCTGGCGCTCCTCGGCCTGCTGCGCCGCCGCCGCTGGTTGAACTGACAGACCGCTGAACTGTCGTGCCCCGGCGGCCGGCCCCTGTCACCCAGGTGCCGGCCGCTGGTGTTTCGTGGGCCCGTGAGGTGCTCCCACTTCAGTGGCCGAACGAGTTGTACCTGCACCCGGAGTTGATCGGCTCCGAATGTCCGCCCATGTCGTGCGGGACGCCGACCTCCACCGTGCCCGTGCACGTCCTGCCCTTGCTGTCCTTCGCCGTGAAGGTGATGCAGTACACGCGCCCGTCTTCCCGGCCGCTGCGCTCCGCTCGCACCTGCACCCGATCCCGGTAGTCGCCCACCCACTTCGCGTCCGGTGCCGTGTCACCGTCACCCAGGCCATCCACGGGCTCGTCCTGCAGCACCTTCTTGATGGTCACCTTGAAGGACTTTCCGTACTCGTCCTTCCCGCTCAGCGTGACGGTGTGGAGCTTGTGGTTCGGCGGCCAGAGCAGCTTCGGGTCCGCCTTCACGCTCTTGCAGGAGGAGTCGTCCCACTGCGCGCTCACGCCGTCTCCGTCGTCCAGCGTCAGCTCCTCCTGCTCGTCGAGGGGGTCCTCCTCCTCCATCGGGCCACCGCAACCCGAGACTCCCAGCATCGCCACCAGCGTGAAGAGCGCCGTCTTCGTCCAGGTTCCCCGCATGTCCCTTCCCTCCGTGCCGCATGCTGGCGGGCCGAGTCGAGGTGCCCGCCTCCTGTCTTCAGGGTGGGGACCCGGAGGTGCCCTCTTCCATGGGGCGACGGGGTGGGGGCTCTGCTCCCGCTCTCACGCGTGAATTGCACTCGCGGGCGGGAGGAACGCTCCTCCGCACGCCTGCTCAGTCCCGGGCAGTCACGGACGCCTGGACAGCTCGCCATCGCCTGGGTGCTCGCGCGCCAGCCCGGCTTCGTTCCCGTCGTGGGCGCGAAGACCGTGGCTCAGCTCGAGGACTCGCTCGGGGCGCTGTCGCGGACCTTGTCGAAGGCGGACCTCGCCGCCCTCGATTCCATCGTGACCATCTCGGGTGAACGGTACGGCGCGGAACAGATGAAGCACCTCGACAGTGAGCGCTCCGCGCATCCGTAACGCGGAGCGTCGTGTCGCTCGGCGAAACCCGGGAGCCACTGGGGCGCACACGGAGTCAAAACCCGGGGGCCGTGGCACCCTCACCCCGTCCCTCTCCCGAGGGGAGAGGGGTTCTTGGGGAACCTGGGAACATGGCGTCCTGGGGTTGTTTGCGGTGCCTGGCTTCTGGTGGGGTGCTGGATTGACTCACTTGTCAAAGTGACCGGCTCGTCGTCTGCTCCCGCTCCGCAAGGAGACTGAATGGGCAACGAGCTTCGTTTCGACGGGAAGGTCGCCATCGTCACCGGTGCCGGTAACGGCCTGGGCCGCTCTCACGCGCTGCTGCTCGCGAGCCGTGGAGCGAAGGTGGTCGTCAATGACCTCGGCGGTTCCAGCACCGGCGGCGGCCGCGGCTCCGAGGCCGCCGACAAGGTGGTCGCTGAAATCAAGGCCGCTGGTGGCGAGGCCATCGCCAACTACGACTCCGTCGAGGACGGCGCGAAGATCGTCCAGTCCGCGCTCGATACGTGGAAGCGCGTGGACATCGTCATCAACAACGCCGGCATCCTCCGCGACACCAGCTTCCAGAAGATGACCGAGCAGGACTGGGAGCTCATCTACCGCGTCCACGTGCTCGGCGCCTTCCGCGTCACCCAGGCCGCCTGGCCCCACCTGCGCGACCAGGGCTACGGCCGCATCCTCTTCACCGCCTCCGCCGCCGGCATCTACGGCAACTTCGGCCAAGCCAACTACAGCATGGCCAAGCTCGGCCTCGTCGGCTTCGCCAACACCCTCGCCATCGAGGGCCGCAAGAAGAACATCCTCGTCAACGCCATCGCCCCCATCGCCGGCAGCCGCATGACCGAGACCGTCCTCCCCAAGGAGGTCGTCGATGCGCTCCGCCCCGAGTACGTCAGTCCGCTCGCCGCCTGGCTCTGCCACGAGGACTGTCAGGAGACCGGTGCCCTCTTCGAGGTCGGCGGCGGCTTCATGGCCAAGCTGCGCTGGGAGCGCACGCGCGGCAAGGTGTTCAAGCTCGGCCGCGCCATCACTCCCGAGGCCGTCCAGAAGTCCTGGGAGTCCATCACCGACTTCACCGGCGCCACCCACCCCACCGACGTGGCGGGCGGCATGCAGCCCGTCATGGACAACCTCACCTCCCAGAGCAAGGGCGGTAACGAGCTCATCGACGTCGACGCCGCGCTCGGCTACGAGTTCCCCGAGACGCGCTCCGCCTATGACGAGCGCGACCTCTCGCTCTACGCCCTGGGCGTGGGCGCCGCGCAGGATCCGCTCGACACGAAGGAGCTCCAGTACGTCTACGAGCTCCACGGCGAGGGCTTCCGCCCGCTGCCCACCTACGGTGTCATCCCCGCCCTCAACTCCGTCCTGAAGATGTCCGCCGAGGGCAAGCAGGCCCCGGGCCTCAACTACGGCCTGGACCGCGTCCTCCACGGCGAGCAGTACACGGAGCTGCTCCGCCCGCTGCCCGCCAAGGCCACGCTGCGCCACAAGGGCCGCATCAAGGACATCTTCGACAAGGGCAAGAACGCGCTCGTCGTCACCGAGGTCACCAGCTACGACGCGCAGACGGGCGAGCCGCTCGTGCGCAATGAGATCACCACCTTCGTCCGTGGCGCGGGCGGCTGGGGCGGCGAGCGTGGGCCGGTGACGGACATTCCTCCTCCGGAGCGCGCGCCCGACGCCGTCATCACCGAGAAGACGCACGAGAACCAGGCGCTCCTCTACCGGCTGTCCGGAGACTGGAACCCGCTGCACGCCGACCCCGAGTTCGCCCGGAACTTCGGCTTCCAGAAGCCCATCCTCCACGGCCTGTGCACCTTCGGCTACGTGGGCCGCCACGTCATCAAGGCCTTCGCCAATGGCGACCCGCGCCTCTTCAAGAGCATCCGCGTGCGCTTCGCCGACACCGTGCTGCCCGGCGAGACGCTCCGCACCGAGATGTGGAAGGACGGCGAGCGCGTCATCATCCGCTGCAAGGTCGTCGAGCGCGACAAGGTCGTCATCAGCAACGCCGCCGTGGAGCTCCACAAGGAGGTTCCCTCGGCCCAGGCGAAGCCCGCCGCGCAGGCGAGCGCTCCCGCCGCGGCCGGTGGAAGCTCCGCCAGCGCGAAGGTGTTCGGCGCCATCCGCGCCTACGTGGCCCAGCACCCCGAGCTCGTCGCCAAGGTGGCCAACGTCTACCTCTTCAAGCTCACCCAGCCGGACAGCACCTGGACCCTGGACCTGAAGAACGGCGCGGGCTCGGTGCAGGAGGGCGCGCAGGGCAAGGCCGACTGCTCGCTGGAGCTCACCGACGCGGACTTCCTCGCCATGACCTCCGGCAAGGCCGATCCGCAGAAGCTCTACTTCGGCGGCAAGCTCAAGATCACCGGCAACGTCATGGCCTCGCAGAAGCTCGGCTTCCTCGCGAAGGTGGGCCCCGCGGGGGATGCTCCCGCGAAGGCGGCCGCGGCTCCGGCTCCGGCCTCGGGCAGCGAGAAGACGGGCAACGGCCGTGCTCCCGCCATCTTCAAGGCGCTCGGCGAGCGGCTGGCGCAGAAGCCCGAGCTGGCCCGCGAGCTGGGCGCCGTCATCCAGTTCCACGTCACCGAGCCCCAGGGCTCCTGGGTGGTGGATGGCAGGGACACTCCCGGCGTGCGCGAGGGGAAGGCCGGCAAGGCGGACCTGACGCTTCGCCTCTCGGACGAGGACCTGGCGGCCCTGGTGCAGGATCCGCAGGCCGTGCAGCGGCTCTACCAGCACGGCAAGCTGCGGGTGGACGGAGATGTCCGGGTGGCCTCGCGCCTGGGCTTCCTCAAGCAGCTCATCTGACGGTCACGTGAACCCACACGAAAAGGAACAACAACCATGGGACGTCGAGTCAATGTCATCGGAGTGGGGATGGTGAAGTTCGCCAAGCCGGGCGCCAGCGAGGAGTACGACGTCATGGCCTCCAAGGCGGCCCAGGCGGCCATCAAGGACGCGGGCATCTCCTATGGCGACATCCAGCAGGCCTATACCGGTTACGTCTTCGGTGACAGCACCTGTGGCCAGCGCGCCGTGTACTCGGTGGGCCTCACCGGTATCCCCGTCATCAACGTGAACAACAACTGCTCCACCGGCTCCACCGCGCTCTACCTCGCGCGCCAGGCCGTCGAGGGCGGCATGGCCGAGTGCGTCCTCGCGCTCGGCTTCGAGAAGATGGAGAAGGGCGCGCTCGCCTCCAAGTTCGACGACCGCGCCAATCCGCTCGAGCGCCACGTGGACACCATGAACCGCGCCCAGGGCATGAACCAGTCGCCCTTCGCCGCGCAGATGTTCGGCGGCGCCGGCCGTGAGTACCGCTGGAAGTACGGCACGAAGCGCGAGACCTTCGCCAAGATTTCGGAGAAGGCCCGCAAGCACGCGAGCAAGAACCCCTTCGCGCTCTTCACCCAGACGCTCTCGGTGGAGGAGATCCTCGCCTCGGACGAGGTCTTCGATCCGCTCACCCGCTACCAGTGCTGCCCGCCCACGTGCGGCGCCGCCGCGGCCATCGTCTGCTCGGATGAGTTCGCCCGGAAGCTGGGGCACTCCAACCCCGTGTACATCGCCGCCCAGTCGATGACCACGGACCTGCCCTCCAGCTTCGGCGACAGCATGATCAAGATGGTCGGCTTCGACATGGCGGCCCTCGCCGCGAAGCAGGTGTACGAGAAGTCGGGCCTCGGCCCCGAGGACGTGGACGTCGTCGAGCTGCACGACTGCTTCACCGCCAACGAGCTGCTCACCTACGAGGCGCTCGCCCTGTGCAAGGAGGGCGAGGCGGAGAAGTTCATCTGGGACGGGGACAACACCTACGGCGGGAAGTTCGTCACCAACCCCTCGGGCGGGCTGCTCTCCAAGGGCCACCCGCTGGGTGCCACGGGGCTCGCGCAGTGCACGGAGCTCGTCTGGCAGCTTCGGGGCCAGGCCGAGCAGCGCCAGGTCGAGGGCGCCCGCGTGGCGCTGCAGCACAACCTGGGCCTCGGCGGTGCGTGCGTGGTGACGATGTACCGCCGCGACTGAGCGGGCAGGCGGGCGATGGCGGCCCGCGTCACACCTGGCGCTCTCCCTCTCCATCCCTCCTGGACGACGGCACCGAGAGGGAGAGTGGCCATGGCCGATACCTTCACCGCTTCGACGCTCGCTTGCGGCTCTGATTGCAAGGACGGACAGCACAAGCCCCGGAACACGGGCGAGGCGCTGCTCTGCATGAAGAAGGAGCTGGAGCAGCTCTACGCGCGCAATGATGGCCGCGCCATCTTCCTGCGCGCCTACTTCGTGATGACCACGCAGGTGAACGCGGCGGTCCATGGGACGGGGGACTTCGAGCAGACGGGCCCCATCTTCTTCGACCCCGCCTGGGTGGACAGGCTCGCGGGCCGGTTCGCGGCGCTCTACTTCGAGTCCCTCACGCGCTCGCGTGCGTGCTCCCCCGACAACAAGCCCATCTGCGCGGCCTGGGGGATGGCGATGGAGCAGGCCGCCCGGCGCCGGCCGAGCATCCTTCTGTGCATGCTGCTCGGCATCAACGCGCACATCAACTTCGACCTGGCCCAGGGCATTCATGAGATCGTCCGGGAGGATCTGCGGCGCCTACGGCAGGAGTTGAAGGATCCGGAGACGCGGGACCGCCGGGTCGCGGAGCAGATGGCGCGGTGGAAGTTCGACCATGACCAGATGAACAACGTCCTCGTGCGCACCAACCCGAAGATCCAGGAGATTCTGGGCCGGGAGTTCCGGGGGGCCATGAGGCTCTTGAGCAGGATGGGCGGACAGCTCGACGAGCTGCTCACCAGCGCGGGGCTGCGGTACTACCGCGACCGTGTCTGGAACAACGTGCTCGGGTTGCTGGCGGCCGGACCGGAGGAGTTCGAGAAGGTGAAGCTGCGGCTGGGCTGGGAGTCCCAGCAGATGGCGGAGTTCCTCCTCGAGGGCGGCTGGCTGAACAACGCGGTGTTCCGGCTGGACAGGGGCCTGCGCCGGGGGCGCTTCGAGGGCAGGTTCCAGCCCGGCCTGGATGGGGTGGAGGTCCACGCGGCGGGACGTCTGGACCACCGGCTCCAGCGGCCCTTCTGATGGGGAGGCCCCCTGAAGGGGGGCTCACAGAGGCTGTGTTGCGCCTATGCTCGGCCGCACCCGCGATGGCTACTGAGCAACCGTCCACCCCGCGCTTCTTCGTGCTCGAGCACGAGGCGTGGGGAGCCCACGACACGATGTTCGACAGGGCTTCTCCTGCCAATTTCGCAGCGGCCCCTCGGTGCCCGGTGTGCGGAACCATCCTCGGCATGCGGCTGTGGCTGCCGCCCTACCAAGGCGAAGTGGAACTGTATGGCAAGGCCTTCGGCGACTTCATGGACGGGCCGGCCTATGACATCCTCATCTCCGAGCGCATGGCCGAGGCCTTCCGGGCAGACGGGCTGACCGGGTTGCAAGGCTTCCACCCGGTGGAGGTGACGCGCGTGCGCGTCAGGCGCAAGAATCCGCAACCTCTCGAGGTGCCTCGTTACTTCGTTGCCAGTCCCTGTTTCGGCCGAGCCGCCGTCGATGAGGCGCGCAGCCGCTTGCGCATTCGCGAGCCCATGACCTGCGCCGAGTGCCGCTCCATCGCAGTGAATTCCATCCATGGCCTCTCGCTGATGCCGGGCACCTGGGCGGGCGAGGACGTGTTCCGCCCCCGGGGCATCCAGGGTTTCATCTTCGTCTCCGAGCGTTTCGCCTCTTTCGTCCAACGCCATGCGCTGACGAACATGAAGTTGATTCCCACGGAGGAGTTCGTCTGGGATACGTCGCGCCTGGGCCCCCCACCAGACGCTTCTGGCTCCCATTAGTGGGCATGGTGCTCCGGGGGGACGGCCCCCAGTGCCTCCCGGGCCCGTTGCTCGAAGGCGCGGGCCCCCTGCTCGTGGGCCACCTGGATGGCGCGCAGGAAGCACTCGCGCGCGTCCAGCTCGTGGCCGAGCTCCCGCAGCGCCTCGCCTCGCAGCCGGTGCAGCTCCGCCTCGTAGAAGTGCTGGCCCTCCGTGGGTGCCCGCTCCAGCGCCTCGTTGAGGAGCGCCAGCGCCTCGTGCGGCTGTCCCAGCTTCAGGTGCAGCTCCGCCAGCAGGCCGAGGTCGTGGTGGAACAGGCCGGCGCTGATCCCCGGTCCCCTCCAGGCCGCGATGCCCTCACGGATGAGCTTCAGCCCCGCGTGCGCCTGTCCCAGCTCGGCCAGGGCCCAGCCGTGGATGAGCGTGGCCCAGATCTCCGAGGCCCGGAAGCCGTGCTCGTGCGCGAGGGAGATCGCCTGGGCGGACCACTCCAGGGCACACCGGGCCTCGCGGCGCAGCTGGCAGGCCACGCAGATGTAGTTCAGCACGGTGGCCGTCGTGTGCGGGTGGCCGATGCGCCGTGCCAGCTCCAGCGCCTCCTGGCTGGAGCGCCAGGCCTCCTGCTCGCGGCCGAGCGCCGAATACACCATGGCCCCGAAGGCCAGCGTCGTGGCGCGTGGGTTGATCCACTGTTTCTCGGCGATGGCCCGGTGCGCCTCGAGCGGCAGGTCCGGGCAGGCCAGTCCCCGCTCCACGTGCTCCCGCGCGGCGGCCAGCTCTCCCCAGATGTAGAAGGTGGCCGCCATCATCCGGTGTCCCAGCGCGAGCAGCTCCATGTCCTGGTGGCGCTCGCCCTGTGCCACGAGCTGTCCCGCGAGCTCGTGCGCCACGCCGTACTCGGCGCGCGAGAACGAGTAGACGAAGAGCCCCCAGTAGGACAGTTGCAGCCGCGGCAGTGCCTCGCCCACCTGGTGGATGAGCTCGCGCGCCCGAGCGTACGTGCGCTCCACCTCCGGCGAGCGGTAGCCCTGCACCTGGGCCAGCGGGATGCCCAGGGCGATGAGCAGCCGCAGCTCCTCCTGCATCCGCTCCGGTGTGTCCGGCTGCAGGCGCAACAGCCGCAGGGCCTGCTGGAAGTGGCTCACCGCTTCCTGGTTGGCCGAGCGCACGCTGGCGCGCTGTCCGGCCTGGAACCAGTAGCGGATGGCTGGCGCGTCCTCACCGGCCTCGGTGTAGTGGTGGGCGAGCAGCTCCGGCTGCGTCTGGCGCACCTCGGGGGACTGCTCCAGCAGGGCCTCGGTGATGCGGTGGTGCAGCTTGCGGCGCGCGCTTCGCGGCAGCGACTGACAGGCCGCGTCCTGCATGAGGGCATGACGGAACCGGTAGCCTGGCCCCGCCCGCTCGTGGAGGGGCTGCAGGAGTCCGGCCTCGATCAGTCCCTCCAGGTCGCGCTGGAGCGCCGCTGGGCTCCGCCGGGTCAACGTGGCCAGCAGCGCGTGCGAGAAGCTGCGCCCGATGGCCGCGCACTCCTGGGCCAGTGATTTCTGCCGGGGAGGCAGGAGATCCAACCGCGCCAGCAGCAGCTCGTGCAGGGTGATGGGGATGGCGTCCGGGGTGCCGCGCTCCAGCACCATGTGTGTCAGCTCCTCCACGAAGAGGGGGACGCCATCCGTCCGGGCCACCAGTTGCTGGACCACCTCGGGGGGCAGGCCGCGGCCTCCCGCCGCCTCGCGCACCAGGGCCGCGGTGTGCTCCGGAGACAGCCGCTCCAGCACGAGCCGGTGCAGCCGCGGGTGGATGGGCCAGGGCGGGTGGAAGTCGGGCCGGGCGCTGAGGACGAAGAGGATGCGCTGGGGCTCCACGCGCTCCACGAGGTACTCGAGCAGCTCCAGCGTGGAGGGGTCCGCCCAGTGCAGATCCTCCACCACGGCGAGCACCGGGTGCTCCCGGGCCACGCTCGACAGCAGCGACGCCAGCGCCTCCAGGGTGCGCTCCTTGCGCCGCTCCGGCGAGAGCTGGAGCGGAGGCCGCTCCTCGGACTCGGGCAGGGACAGCAATTGCCCCAACAAGGACACGTGCTCCGCGGAGAGCCCCAGGGACTCCGGCCATACCGCGTGAGAGGCGAAGAGGCGGCGCAGCACCTCGATGATGGGTTGGAAGGCACTGGTGCTGGACTGCGGCCAGCACTGGCATTGGAAGTGGATGCAGAAGTCCTGGCAGACGCGCGCGTGCAGCTCCTGGATGAGCCGGGACTTGCCGACCCCCGGCTCGCCGGTGACGAGCACGAAGCCGTCCTGGCCCCGCCGCGCCCTCTCCCAATACGTGAGCAGCCGTTGCAGCTCCTGCTCGCGTCCCACCAGCGGCGTGAGGCCCCCGGTGACGATGGCCTTCTCGAAGCGGTACGACGCGGGCCGCTCGCTCAGCACGCGGTACAGCCCCAGGCGCGACGTCCCCGACAGGCCCTCGTAGACGAAGGTGCCGAGCGGCTCGGCCTCGAACCTCCCGCGCACCAGCGCCCAGGTGGCCTCGCTGGCGGTCACGGTGTGGGGCCCGGCCTGGGCCGCCAGCCAGGTGACCACCTTCGGGGCCTCGCCCTGGAGCACGAGCGTCCGGTTGCCGTGCTCGCGCGTGGGCTCGCTCAGCGTCACCTGGTCCGTGTGCAGGCCCACCTTCACCGCCAGCACGTCCGAGGCGAGCCGGGGCAGCTTGCGCTGGAGCGCGGCGGGCAGCTCGCGGGCCAGCGCCAGCCCCGCCTGCACCGCGTGCTCCGAGTCGTTCTCGCGCACCAGCGGGTAGCCGAAGCAGGCCAGCACCTCGTCACCCATGGCCAGGACGATGGAGCCCCCGTACCGCTGGACGAGCTCCGCGCTCCGTTGGTGGAAGGCCTCCTCCAGCTCGCCGATGTCCTCGGCGTCCAGCACCTGCCCGGGCATGGCCAGTCCCGTCAGCCGGCACGCCACCAGCGTCACCTGCCGCCGCTCGGGCCTCACGCGGCGCGGGGCCTGCCAGCGCATCCCGAGCGACTCCCTCACCTCGCGCAGCTCCTCGACGAGCTCCTGCCCCGTCTGGAAGCGCCGCTCGGGCGCCTTGGCCAGCATCGTGCGCAAGAGCGGCTCCACCTCCCGGGGCAGCTCCGGGTGGTGCTCGCGCACGGATGGGACGGGCTCGGCCGAGAGCACCCGGGCCCGCAGCTCCTGCAGGCTGGCGCTCGGGTAGGGCGTGCCCCCGGTGAGCATCTCGTACAGCACGATGCCGGTGGACCAGATGTCCGTGCGCTCGTCCTGCCGCTCGCTCCGCCATTGCTCCGGCGCCATGTAGGCCGGCGTGCCGGCGTTGGGCAGGTCCTCGAAGCCCGGCGCGCTGCCCTCCTCCAGCAGCCACGCCAGGCCGAAGTCGAGCAGCTTCACCTCGCCCTGCTTCGTGAGGAAGACGTTGCTCGGCTTGAGGTCGCGGTGGATGACGTGGTGCTCGTGAGCGTGGGCCAGCCCCGCGGCGATGCCCGCCAGGAGGGCGAGGGCGCGCCGGGGCTCCAACCGGGGCTCGCGTTGCAGCAGCGCCGAGAGGGACTCGCCCCGCAGGCACTCCATGATGAGGAAGGGGACGCGCGGCTCCCAGGCGGCGCCCACCCACTCGGACGTGTCGAAGAGGCGGACGATGTTCGGGTGGGCGAGCTGCGCGATGGCCAGGGCCTCCTGCCGCAGCAGGGAGAACAGCTGGCGCTCGTCCAGGGGCGTGCCGGGGAGCAGGAATTTGAGCGCCACCTCGCGCCGCAGCCGCGCGTCCCAGGCGCGGAACACCCGGCCCATGGAGCCACCGCCGAGCGGCTCGAGAATCTCGAACCGCTGGCCGTCCTTCCCGCCCAACCGCTCGCCGAGCGCGGGGATGCGCAGCAGGGCGGACTCCTGGGAGACGGCCTGGAGCAGGTCATCCCCGAAGTCCGAGTCCTCGAACCCGGAGCCCGAGCCGTCTCCATCGCCAGTGCGACCGGTGTTTCCCGGCATGGTCTTCCCCCAGCATCCCGGCACCCGGCATGGCTGGGCCCCAAGGTAGAGAGCGTCCAGACCCCGGGCAATGCAAGTGGCCCGGCGGGGCAGGAAGGCGTTGGCCATCCACTCCCTGGAGAGAGTCCCGTCGCGGGCCGGGTGACTTCCGCCAGGCGGTTCGCACCGGGGATGGAGCGGGCTTCTACAAGGGTTGTGCACCGAGCACCGGGTCCGTCCATCCCCGGCTGGCGGGCCAGTCAGGTCCGCACGTGAGCGGGGATGGCAGCGGACGCTGGTCTACCTGATCGCCTTGATGAAGCTCCTCCGCCATTCACCGTTCCATCGCCTGCCCCGGCACCTGGTGCCCGTGGGCGTGCTCGCCCTCAGCCTGCTGCTCACGGCCTGTGTCTGTGTGCTGCTGGGGTTGTCCGCGCGCGCGCGGGACGAGGCGCGCTTCGAGAACCTGGTGCAGACGACGTCCGACCGCATCCAGCGCCGGCTGGACACGTACGTCGCGCTCCTCCAGGGCACCGAGGGCCTGTTCGCCACCCAGCAGGAGGTGACGCCGGCGGAGTTCTCCGCGTACGTGCACCTCTTCGATCTCCAGTCCCAGTACCCGGGCATCCAGGGGCTCGGCTTCACGCGGCGCTTCTCGCGCGAGGAGCGCACCCGGGTCGAGCGCCGGGCGCGGGCCACCCTGGGCCTGCCGGGCTTCCAGGCCTGGCCCGAGGTGCCCGGGGACGAGCTGCACTCCATCACCCTGCTGGAGCCGCGCGACCTGAGGAACCTGGCGGCCATGGGCTACAACATGTACTCCGAGCCCATCCGCCGCGAGGCGATGGCGCGCGCCCGGGACACGGGCCAGCCCGCGCTCACCGGGAAGGTGACGCTCAAGCAGGAGATCCACGAGGACAAGCAGGCGGGTTTCCTCCTGTACCTGCCCGTCTACGAGGGAGGGCACGTGCCGGCCACGCTGGAGGAGCGGCGCGAGCGGCTCCTGGGTTTCGTCTACTGCCCCTTCCGCGCGGATGATCTGCTCAACGGCATCTTCGGCACCGAGCGGCATCCGCGCGTGGCCTTCCAGCTCTACGACGGCCTGGAGGTGGACGAGGCGCGGCTGCTGCACCGCTCGCACGGCCCCGAGGCGCTGGCGTACGAGCCGATGTTCACCACCACCACCACGCTGCTGGTGGCGGGGCGGCCCTGGACGCTGACCTTCTCCTCGCTGCCGGCCTTCGACGCGACGGCCACGCGGCCCATGGTGCTGCTGCCCTTCTCGGGGCTGGGCACGCTGGTGAGCCTGGTCTTCTTCTTGATGATGCTCGCGCAGGTACGGGCGCGCGGGGAGGCGGAGCGGAGCGCGGACGGGCTGCGCGTGGCGCTCGCCGAGCGGGCCCGCGTGGAGGAGCAGCTGCGCGAGGCGGACCGGCGCAAGGACGACTTCCTGGCCATGCTGGCGCACGAGCTGCGCAACCCCCTGGCGCCGGTGCTCACCGCCGTGCAGCTCATGGAGCGCAAGCAGCAGGCGGGCCTGGGCACGGAGCGGGAGCGCGAGGTGGTGGAGCGCCAGGTGCACCACATGCGGCGGCTGGTGGATGACCTGCTCGACGTGTCGCGGGTGACGCGGGGCAAGATTCAGCTGCGCACGCACCCGATGGACCTGGTGGCCTCGGTGGGCAGGGCGGTGGAGGCGGCGCGGCCCTTCGCGGACTCGAGGGGGCACACGTTGCGCGTGGAGCTGCCGGACGGGCCGGTGTGGACGGAGGCGGACCCGGTGCGGCTGGTGCAGGTGTTCACCAACCTGCTGCACAACGCGGCGAAGTACTCGGAGCCCGGGGGCCGCATCACCCTGACGCTGGCGCGCGAGGGCGGCGAGGCGGTGGTGCGGGTGGCGGACACGGGCATGGGCATTCCGGCCGAGGCGCTGCCGCACCTCTTCGAGCCCTTCATGCAGGTGGCGCGCACGCTGGACCGGGCGCAGGGAGGCCTGGGCCTGGGGCTGACGCTGGTGAAGCAGCTGGTGGAGATGCACGGCGGCCGTGTGGAGGCCGCGAGCGAGGGCGTGGGCAAGGGCAGTGTCTTCACGGTGCGCCTGCCGCTGCTGCCCGAGGCGCGCGTGCCGGTGGCGCCGGTGGAGGCTCCAGCCGAGGGAGAGGCATCCACCGGGGGACGCCGCGTGCTCGTGGTGGACGACAACGTGGACGCCGCGGAGCTGCTGGGCGAGGTGCTGGAGATGGATGGGCACCGGGTGACGGTGGTGCACGACGGCATGGCGGCGCTGGAGCGCCTGGGCGCCGAGGCTCCCGAGGTCGTCTTCCTCGACATCGGCCTGCCGGGGATGGATGGGTACGAGGTGGCGCGCAGGATTCGCGAGCGCTCGGGCGGCGCGGGCCCGAGGCTGGTGGCCGTGACGGGTTATGGGCAGGCGTCGGACCGGCAGCACGCGCGCGAGGCGGGCTTCGATGCGCACCTCGTCAAGCCGGTGGAGCTCGAGCAGGTGCGCGAGCTGGTGGCGGACGTGGGAGACGGCGGGGCCGGTGCGGCCGCGTTGAACTGACGGCGCTCAACGGCAGCCCACCGTGCGAGCGCTCCGGGACGCAGGGGCCCGCCGCTGTCACTGCGCGGCGCGTCGTAGGGGCCGAATGTTGGGAAACAGACCTTCTTTCCGGGCCTGCTTGCTCCCCTCGGATTACCGGGTTTGGCCAAGCAGTTGTTATGCTTCGGATTCACACAGTCGTCACAGTGGGGGAGCGCGAGTGTCCTTCGTCCAGTTGCCCGAGAGCGTCACCACCTGCCGCAACCTCGTGGGAGGCGAGTGGCTGGTGCCGCGAGACGCCTCTCTGCTCGACGTCCACAGTCCATATACCGGAGGAGTCATTGGCCGCGTGCCGCTGACGCCCGCGGAGGGGGTGGCCCAGGCGGTGGAGGCGGCCCGGGCCGCGGCGCCCGGCTGGCGCGCCACGCCCCTGCGCGAGCGCACCACGCTCATGAGCCGCTTCCGCACCCTGCTCGAGTCGAACCTGGATCGCCTGTCACATCTGGCGGCGAGCGAGGCGGGCAAGACGGTGGCCGAGGCGCGCGCGGGCCTGCTCAAGGGCCTGGAGGTGTGTGACTTCGCGCTCTCGCTGCAGAACCTGGACAGCGGCGGCGCGATGGAGGTGAGCCGCGGTGTCTCGTGCGAGTTCCGGCGCGAGCCGCTCGGCGTGGTGGCGGGGATTACCCCGTTCAACTTCCCGGCCATGGTGCCGATGTGGATGTTCCCCATCGCGGTGACGGTGGGCAATGCCTTCATCCTCAAGCCCTCGGAGAAGGTGCCGCTGACGGCGTGCGCGCTCGGCGAGCTGATGGTGGAGGCGGGCATTCCGCGCGGAGTCTTCTCCGTGGTGCACGGAGGCCGCGAGACGGTGGAGGCCCTGGTGGCCCACCCGGACGTGCGCGCGGTGGGCTTCGTCGGCTCGTCCGCGGTGGCGCGGCGCGTGTACGCGGAGGGCAGCGCGCAGGGCAAGCGCGTGCTGGCGCTCGGCGGGGCGAAGAACCACCTCATCGTCGTGCCCGACGCGGACGAGGCGCTCACCGCGCAGTCCGTGGTGGACTCCTTCACCGGGTGCGCCGGCCAGCGCTGCATGGCGGCCAGCGTGCTGCTCGCGGTGGGAGACGTGCAGCGGATCATCGAGCAGGTGCGTGAGCGCGCCTCGCGGCTGGAGGTGGGGCCCGGCATGGGCGCCCTCATCGACCGCGCGAGCCTCACCCGCCTGGAGACGGCCATCGCCGCCGCGGAGCGCGCGGGCGCGCGGGTGCTGCTGGATGGGCGCGGGAAGAAGCCGGCCGGGGAGAAGTGGGCGGGCGGCTACTGGCTCGGGCCCACGATTCTGGATGGGGTGCGCCCGGAGATGGAGGCGGCGCAGCGGGAGCTGTTCGGCCCGGTGCTGTCCATCGTCCGCGTGCCCACGCTGTCGGCGGCGCTCGAGGTGGAGAACGCCTCGCCCTATGGCAACGCGGCGTCCATCTTCACCACCAATGGCGCGGTGGCGCAGGCGGTGGTCGAGGGCGCGCGCGTGGGCATGGTGGGCGTGAACGTGGGCGTGCCCGTGCCTCGCGAGCCCTTTTCGTTTGGTGGTACCGGTGAGTCCAAGTTCGGCCACGGTGACATCACGGGGGCGTCCAGCCTCGGTTTCTGGACGGACTTGAAGAAGGTCACCCGCAAGTGGACCTCGCGGACCGATGGCAGCTGGATGAGCTGAGAGGATCGAATTCCCATGGCTGATAAGAAACCCGTCAATCACATCCGTCTCACCTCGCATCCGGACAGCGACGCCCAGGTCACCCCCATCCGTTGGGCAGACCCGGAGCCGATGCGCCGTGGCCCCGTCATCGCCACGCTGACGGATCCCTCGCAGCGCAACGTCATCGGCACGCACTCGGGCTCGTACGCCATCTACCGGGCCGTGGCCGTGGCCGCCGGGCAGCTGACGCAGGACCACCGGCCGGATCTCACCAACACCGCGCCCGCGGTGCAGATTGGCCCCCACAAGGCCTGGGCGGACCCCGAGCGCATCGTGTCGATGGATCCGTGGGGCGCGGTGGCGCCGCAGGCCTTCCGCGCCTGGTTGGAGCAGGGCGTGGACATCCGGCCCACCATCGCCATCACCCGCGCGCACATCAACATGCCCGAGCTGCGCGATGCCATCACCGCCGGCCGCCTCAAGCCGGACGGGCACATCCTCTGCGCCAACGGTGACGTGAGCGTGGTGAAGGCCGCGGTGGAGCCGGTGTGGTACCTGCCCGGCGTCGCCAGGCGCTTCGGCCTCACGGAGGCGCAGCTGCGCCGCGGCCTCTTCGAGCAGACGGGCGGCATGTTCCCCGAGCTCATCACCCGCTCGGACCTGGAGGTGTTCCTGCCGCCCATTGGCGGGCTCACGCTCTACTTCTTCGGGGACATGGACACCATCTCCAACCCGGACGTCCCGCTGGCGGTGCGCGTGCACGACGAGTGCAACGGCTCGGACGTGTTCGGCAGCGACATCTGCACGTGCCGGCCGTACCTCACGCATGGCATCGAGGTGTGCATCCAGACGGCCCAGCAGGGCGGAGCGGGCGTCATCGCGTACTCGCGCAAGGAGGGCCGCGCGCTGGGCGAGGTGACGAAGTTCCTCGTGTACAACGCGCGCAAGCGCCAGGAGGGCGGGGACTCGGCGGCCACCTACTTCCACCGCACCGAGTGCGTGGCCGGCGTGCAGGACATGCGCTTCCAGGAGCTGATGCCGGACGTGCTGCACTGGCTGGGCATCACCCGCATCCACCGCTTCGTGTCCATGAGCGACATGAAGCACGACGCCATCGTCCGCTCGGGCATCGAGATTCTCGAGCGCGTGCCCATCCCGGAGGAGCTGGTTCCCGCGGACGCCAAGGTGGAGATGGAGGCGAAGAAGGCCGCCGGCTACTTCACCACGGGCAAGGTGGCCTCGAAGGAGGAGCTCGCGGAGGTGAAGGGCAGGTCACTCGATGCGTGAGCCCTCCTCCGTGGTGGCGTACCTGCGCAGCCCTCGCGCGATCCGCGAGCGCTGCCGGGCCCTGCTGGAGCTGGGCACCGCCGGGCAGTTGAAGCACTTCCGCGTGGACATGGACCGGCTGCCCGCCGTGGCGGACTACGTGCTGGCCGTGACGCGCGAGTCGTACCCCACGCTGGACATTCCGGTGCACAGCCGGTGGGGACACTTCGACGTGGGCGGCGTGCGGCGCAACGCGGAGCTGGATGCGCGGCTGGCCTCGCTGCCGCGCGCCGAGCGGGCCCGGGCGAAGCTGGACCTGGCCATCACGAGCGTGCTGCTGGACGCGGGCAGCGGGCCCACGTGGAAGTACGTGGAGGCCGGCGGTGGCACGTATGCGCGCTCCGAGGGCCTGGCCGTGGCCAGCTTCCGCATGTTCCTCGCGGGGGCGTTCTCCTTGGACCCGAGCCAGCCGTTGCGGGCGGACGCCGAGGGGTTGCAGCGGCTGACGCTCGAGTCTCTGGCGCGGGGCTTCCAGGTGACGGAGTCCAACCCGCTGGCGGGGCTGGAGGGACGGCTCGCGCTGCTGCAGGGGTTGGGACGGGCGCTGCCGAGGCCCGGCGCGCTGTATGACCAGGTGTCGGCGTGGGGCTCGCGAGTGCCCGCGGCCGAGGTGCTGGGCCGGGTGCTGGAGTCACTGGGGCCCATCTGGCCGGGGCGCATCACGTTGGACGGGGTGAACCTGGGCGACGTGTGGCCGCACGCGATGCTGGGACGCGAGGGGAGCCCGGAGTCACTGGTGCCCTTCCACAAACTGTCCCAGTGGCTGACGTACTCGTTGCTGGAGCCGCTGGAGGAAGGCGGCATCACGGTGACGGACCTGGACGTGCTCACCGGACTGCCCGAGTACCGCAACGGAGGCCTGCTGGTGGACCTGGGCCTGCTGGTGCCGAGGGACGGGCGGCTGCTGACGGACGCGTACGCACCGGGCGCGGAGCCGATCGTGGAGTGGCGTGCACTGACGGTGGCGCTGCTGGACGAGGTGGCGAAGCGGGTGCGCGAGCGGTTGGGGATGACGGCGGAGCAGTTGCCGCTGGCGAAGGTGCTGCAGGGCGGGACGTGGAGCGCGGGCCGGAAGATCGCCGCGGAGAAGCGTCCGGGAGGCACGCCGCCCATCCGTATCGAGAGTGACGGGACGGTGTTCTGAAGTGCCCTCCCTCTCCCTCTGGGAGAGGGCCGGGGGTGAGGGTCTTCTTTCTATTACTCGAGCAACGAGGAGGGAGCCGTGACGTACCCTGACAACTGCACCGTGGTGGACCACCCGCTGGTGAAGCACAAGCTGACCCTGATGCGGCGCAAGGACACGAGCACGGCCTCGTTCCGCGCGCTGCTGCAGGAGATCTCCCTGCTGCTCGCCTACGAGGCGATGAGGGATCTGAAGGTGCGCGAGGAGACCATCGAGACGCCGATGATGGAGACGATGGCTCCGGTGCTGGACGGAAAGAAGCTGGTGCTGGTGGCGATCCTGCGCGCGGGGCAGGGCATCCTGGACGGGATGCTGCAACTGGTGCCGAGCGCGCGCGTGGGACACATCGGTCTGTACCGGGACCCGAAGACGCTGGCGGCGGTGGAGTACTACTACAAGGTGCCGAACCAGCTGGCGGACCGTGACGTCATCATGTGTGACCCGATGCTGGCGACGGGGAACTCGGCGGTGGCGGCGCTGAATCGGGTGAAGCGCAGCAAGCCGGGGAGCCTGCGTTTCGTGTGTCTGCTGGCGTGCCCCGAGGGCCTGGCGAACCTGCGCGAGCATCACCCGGACGTGCACGTCTACACGGCCGCGGTGGACGAGAAGCTGAACGAGCACGGCTACATCCTGCCGGGCCTGGGAGACGCGGGAGACCGGCTCTTCGGTACGCGGTAGCCCGAGGTCCGAGGGCCATGCATGCTGCCGGAGCATGAGTGACTGCTCCTGGCCGCGCATGGCCGTGGCCGTGTGGTTCCTGTTGGTGGTGTCGTGTGCGACGTCCCCGGAGGTGCCACCTCCGGAGGGACGGAGTGCGGCTAGGCCCACGGTGGTGCGGACGCGCCCGTTGCCGGGTGGTGCACTGCAACTCGCGTTCGAGCCGGTAGCGCCTGACCTTGGCCTGGAGCGGGTGAGGGTGGAGGAGGCGCGGGAGGTGCTCGCGGCTTTCCGTGCATCCTTCCCGCGAGAAGAGGGACGGCGCTTCCGGCTGGTGAGCACGTCGACGGAGTCGGGGCTGGAAGAATGGGAGCAACGGATGCGGGAGGACTTCGTGTCCCGGTTCGGCCCGCCCGAGGTGGCGCTGCCCTGGGGGCTGGAGACGAGCCGGCTGCTCATGGCGTTGAAGCTGTCGCCCCGCTACATGGGCGAGGGAGTGCGGGAAGCGGCGAGGGAGTTGTTCAGCTCGCGCGTCTTCCTCTCCAGCGTGGCGCTGTCGGTGCTGGTGT
>NZ_DBNGVP010000182.1:0-20697 GCF_057119385.1 Archangium sp.
ATCGACTTCGGCACCGCGCGCCTGCCGGGAGCCCTCACCCAGACGCTGGGCCTGCCCGAAGGCGTCCTGCACCTGGTGCCGCCCGAGCTCCTGGCCTACACGCGCACCGAGGCGTGGAAGCGGGGCGAGCCCTTCCAGGGAGGCGTGCCCGCGGACTTGTACGCACTGGGGGTGCTGCTCTACCAGGGCCTGACGGACCTCCACCCCTTCAACCCCGAGCTGCCAGACAAGGAGTTGTTGGCCGCCATCGCCAGCATCCCTCCCACCGCCCCCCACCTCCTCAACCCCCTGGCACCGCGCGCCCTCAGCGACATCGCCCTGAAGCTGCTGGAGAAACGGCCTGAGGACAGGTACCCGCATACCGAGGCATTACTCCAGGCGCTGGAGGCGGCCGTGGAGAAGGTGAGGAAGTCCCCCGCCTGGAAGGTGCCGCTCTTCGCCGTTGAGAACAGTCCGGCGGAAACCCTCCCCGAGGAGGTGGCGGCACAGCCAGCCCAGTTGCCGCCCGCAGCGCGTGAGGCCCCGGAGGAGGCACCGCCCCCCGAGGAGGCAGAGCATCCAGCAGACGCGAAGCAGGAGGAGCCTGCTGCGCCAGGAGGCCCGAGGCGCACAATGTGGCCCCGGGTCGTGCTCGCGGGCCTGACCGTGCTCGGCCTTGCCTTGTCGCTGGTGTACTCCACACTCACGCCCCCACCCGAGGCACTGCGGCCTGGGGCTGGTTCCGAGAAAGGAAACCCACCCGTGTTCACCTCTTCACGCGCCACCCCCTCGAGTCTCCTCGCTGCCTGGCTGTGTGCCGCCGTCGGCATCGGTTGCCCCGCTGCCCAGGTGAAGCCTCCCGCGCCCGAGGACTGCCCGAAGGAGGCGACCGCGGCCATGTTCCAGGAGCTGGAACTCACACGGGGTAGCCCACTTCAGGCTGTCGTGGACATCAACCAGCCCGGCGACCCGAGCGAGGCAGGCGTCTACCAGGACGGCCCCGTCATTGGACGTCTCACAGTCGGAGATGGCAACCTGCCCGAAGGAACGCTGCTCCACGGCCACCTGTGGACGGGACCCGGCATCTACGAGTTCATGGAGGAGGAGAAAGTCCCAGCCGTCCTGGGCCGCTACACGCTGGCCGTGCTGCCCGATGGACGGAAGTACCCCGTGTGCATCGTGCTGGGCAACCCGGACGACGGGCGTGTGCCCATGCATGAAGGCTCCAAGGAAGGCGCCGCCGTGCTCAACCGGGAGCTGCCGGTGAGTGTTGTCCGGCGCTGGCCCTGAGCGCCTCGGCCCTTCGTCGCCGCCTGAATCGAGAGCGCCGAGGCATCTTCTCGCCTTCTGGAGCTCGCTGCTGGCCGCTGCCGCCGGTCACAAGAGCGCAACCTTCTTCTTGTGCTCTTCCCACTCGCTCAAGGCGGTTGCCACATGGTGGAGCGTGTGGAGCTTCAGCCTCTTGTGGTGGACCGCCAGGTAGTGCTCCCCGCCGATGACCACGAAGGTCTCGGGGTCCGCGGGGTGGCGCTTCAACCATTCCTCCGCTTCCGTTCGCGAGGGGAACGAGGGCGCCCCTGGTGGGATTCCTTCCGCGGTAAGCGCAGCGATGGCCGCTTCAATGACGTACTCACGATACATACCGCGGGTGTTGTCCTCGCGCATGTACCAGAACTGATAATAGTCATCGCCGATGAGGATGTTGGCTGGGCTCGGTGGTTCCGCGGTGCCCTTCAGCCATTCTTCCGCTTCATCCCGGTGGGTGAACCGCGCCACGGCGATGGGCGCATAATGATGAGGGTGGATGAAGAAGTCTTCGAACTCATCGAGCTGACCCGTGTCGGCGATGAAATCGAGCAGGGCAATGAGAACGCGGACGTGCTGCTTCTGCTCGGGCTCGGGTACTTCATCGATGACCTCGAGGAGCATCTCGACCGCTGGCCGCGAGAATTCGCCCTTGCCAGCATTCAAGGCCGGGCTTGTCCTGGAGGGAGCTCCAGGCGCAAGCTCATTGAGATAATCCTCGAAGCGGTAGATCTGCCCGGTCACCTGAACGAAGTTCCTGCTTTCGCCCACGTACCTCCAGAGTCGCTTTTCGTCCTCACGGCCTTGCGCCAGCGCAACCTGCCAGCGAGAACCCGCGAACTTCGCGGCGCCCGCGAGTGTTTCGAAGATCCTCACCAGCATGTCTCCGCGAGTTGGACGCGGGTGCTCTACCATGGACATGCGCGGAGGAGCAGGAGGTCTGCGATGACGGTTCGGCCTGCGACTGCCCGGACTCACCGGCGAAGACGCGGTGCTTCGACGAGCGCGGCGAGCGCATTGGCATCTGCGGGGGGCTGAGTGCCCGCTCAATCGCGGACTTCGATCTGCCCGGTGTAGACCTTGTCCAGCCAGTCCATGCCCTTGAAGCCGAGCTTCCGCGCGACCTCGGTGAGCTCCTCGCGCTTCGCGGTGTTGCCGGCGTAGTGGTAGGCGATGGCGAGGTTGGCGGCGATGGTGGGATCGTTCTTGTCGAGCGAATACGCCTTCTCGCCGTGGGAGATGGCCTCGTCGTACAGGCCGCGCTTGAGCGCCACCACCATCATGCTCGACCAGGCCTGGGCGTAGGACGGATCGATGGCGGTGGCGCGCTTGTAGGCGGCCATGGCCTGCTCGTACTCCTTGTGCATGCGGAAGATGCGCCCCTGGCCGGTGATGGCCTCGATGCGGCGGGGCTCGATCTCCAGGGCCTTGGCGTAGGCGGCCTCGGCCTCGGTGGGCCTGTTCAAGTCCAGCAGGACATGACCGAGCAGGGTCCAGGCCAGGTCATCCCGCGGCTCGGCCTGCAGGTGCGCGCGCAGCCGCTTCTCGGCCTCCTCCACGGCGCCACCGCGGTACAGGGCGGAGATCTCCTCCACCGGTTTCTTCGCCTCCTTGTTGGCGGACTTGGAGTCACACGCGGCGAGCAGGAGGACACAGACCAGGGCGAGCAGGCGTTCGGCGGACATGACGGACTCGGCGGAACGGGGGGAAGGAGCAGGAGGTCACTATGACGCCCGCGTGTGCTCCCATACAACGCGAGGGTGGATCCCCGGGACAAGGAGGGTGTCGGCCATGTGCCAGCCGCGCCCGTGGACTGGGAAAAGATTTCACCCGTGCGGGTGAGGCCGCCACCCCCCGTCCCCCAGTCCCACCCGCAACCCCGCGAATCCACGAGGGCGGGCGCTGGCATGCGTGCTGCTTCGTGCCGGGGCAGGAAGGTGAGTCTGGTTGGGGGAGGCGGGGAATGAAGGACGTGGCGAAGCGACACCTGGACCCGGTCTGTGGCAAGCACCTGGAGGCGCCCGAGGGCCGTCCGTCCACGGAGTACAAGAAGCGGCGGTATTTCTTCTGCTCGGAGCGGTGCCGCACGGCGTTCCAGAAGCAGGCGGAGCGTTTCCGGATGAACGACCTGGCGCGAGCCGGCGCATTGCTGACGCCGGGCCGGGTGCGCTGGGGCATCGCCTGAGCCATCAGGCGGCGATGCGCAGATCCTTGAGCTTGAGGGACAGCCGCCGCTGACCGCGGAAGGTGTCGAAGCTGGCCTGGAAGGCCAGGTCCACCGGGCCCTCGGTGAGCGCCAGCCGGTCCGCCATGCCGAAGCCGATGGCATCCACGGAGGGCGCGTCCACCAGGGCCAGCTTGAGGTGGCCGGCGCCGCCGGACTTGTGCGGGAGCACGCGCGGGCGGGCCACCTGGTGGCGCAGCACGAGCACGGGCTCGGGGTTGCCCTGACCGAAGGGCCCCAGCTTCTGCAGCGCCTCCACGGCGCGCTCGTCCAGCTCCTTCACGCCCACCACCGCGTCCACCTTGCAGCGGGGGATGAGGTCCTCGGGCGTCAGCCGCTGCCGGGCAATGCGCTCGAAGGACTCGCGCAGGGCGGGCAGGTGCCTGGCCTCGATGGTGAGGCCGGCGGCGTGCTTGTGCCCACCGAAGCGGGCGAGCAGGTCCGCGCAGCCGCTGAGCGCGTCGTAGAGGTGGAAGCCCTCGATGCTGCGCGCCGAGCCCTTCCCCACCCCGTCCTTCACGCCCACCATCACGGTGGGCCGGTGGAAGCGCTCCACCACGCGGGAGGCGACGATGCCGATGACGCCCGGGTGCCAGCCCTCGGAGTAGAGGACGAAACCGCGCGCGTGCTCGGCGCGCTCCTCGGCCTGGGCGAGCGCCTCGGTGAGGATGCCGCTTTCAATGCCCTGCCGCTCGGCGTTGGCGCGGTCCAGCACCTGCGCGAGCGAGCGCGCCGCCTCGAGCGTCTCGGAGCACAGCAGCTGCAGGCCGAGCGAGGCGTCATGGAGCCGGCCGGCGGCGTTGATGCGGGGCCCGAGGCGGTAGCCCACCTGCCCGGCGGTGACGGGGCTGTCCGCCTCCAGGCCGGCGACCTCCTTGAGGGCGCGCACACCGTAGCGGCGGCCGGAGGACAGCTCCTGCAGGCCGTGGTGGACGAGGATGCGGTTGGCGCCGGTGAGGGGCACCACGTCGGCCACGGTGGCCATGGCCACCAGGTCCATCAGGGCCTTGAGGTTGGGCTCCTTGCGGGTGGCGAACCAGCCGTCCTCGCGCAGCTTCTTGCGCAGGCCCATGCAGAGGTTGAAGGCCACGCCCGCGGCGCACAGGTGCTTGGTGGGGTACTCGCAGCCGGGCTGGTGCGGGTTGAGCACCGCCACGGCCGGCGGCAGCGTGGGCGGCACCGTGTGGTGATCCACCACCACCACGTCCAGGCCCAGGTCGCGGGCCCGGGAGATCTCCGCCACGGAGGTGACGCCGCAGTCGAGCGTCACCAGCACCCGGGTGCCATCCGCGGCGATCTTCTCCACGGCCTGGAGGTTGAGGCCGTAGCCCTCGTCCAGACGGTGGGGGATGTAGGTGGCCGGCCGCACGCCCAGCTCCCGGAGGAAGAGGTTGAGCAGCGAGGTGGAGCACACGCCGTCCACGTCGTAGTCGCCGTAGAGGGTGATGTGCTCCTTCTCGCGGATGGCGCGGAAGAGCCGGTCCACGGCGGCGGCCATGCCCTTCATGCGGAAGGGATCGGGCAGATCGGCCAGCCTGTCGGACAGGAAGGCCGAGGCGGCCTCGGGGGTGCGCAGGCCGCGGTGCACGAGCACGCGGGCGGAGAGCGGATGCAACCCGAGCTCAGCGGCCAGCGCCGCGGCCTGCTCCTGGGGTACCTCCGGCATCAACCAACGCACGATCGCCTACCCTCCTCGGATGTCCCGCGTGGGGCTCCGGGCCAATACACCGACAGTCTACTTTGGAAGTCTGTCAGAGGAAACCCGACCAGCGGACGAGCGGACGAGCGCTCCTGGGATGCCCTGCCTGCGCACGCGTCGCGCGGGATGAACAGCTTGCGATGCACGGCGGTGAACAAGGAGGGCTGCATGACACGCAGGGGCATCCAGTGGGTGGCGCTGGCGCTGGGGTTGGGAGTGGCGGGTACCGCGATGGCGGAGGACAGGCAAGGAGATGTGAACGTCTTCGTGAATGGAGGCGTCGGCGGGTACACGGGCGACCTGGGCGAGCTGTCGGCGACGGGCCCCACCTGGGGAGCCACCCTCAACCTGCAGCCCTACAAGATGCTGGGCTTCGAGGTGGGCTACGAGGGCTCGAAGAACGACGTGACGGACGACCGCTTCCGGGCCGCGGATGCTCCCTCGTTCATCCGCCATGGCGCCACCTCGCTGGTGAAGGTGTCGCCGCCCTTCGAGAAGATCCGCCCCTTCGTGGGAGCGGGGCTGGGCGTCTCGTACGTGTACGTGCGGGGCGCGGGCACGGGGGACCCGTACAGCTCGGACCTGATGGAGCAGGTGCCGCTGGCGGCGGGCCTCGAGTTCAACTCCGGGGCGCTGACGGCGGGCATCCGCGGCACGTGGCGGGTGCTGGTGGACGACAACTTCGCGGACGGGGCGGTGCCGGGGGACGCGAGCGGCGCGCTGGTGGACGGCACCCTCACGGTGGGTGGCCGCTTCTGAGCCGGTGCCCCTGAAAACCGAAGGCCCTCGTCCCCGCGCGAGCGCGGAGCACGAGGGCCTCGGTGTGAACGGCCGCGTGTGGCTCAGGCCGTCTTGGGCTGGTTCATGCCGGTCTTCTCACGGGCCTGGCGGGCGGCCTCGCGCTCGTCCAGCCAGATGGTGAGCGGGCTGGCGATGTACACGGACGAGTAGGTGCCCACGATGATGCCGATGAGCATCGCGATGGCGAAGTCGCGGATCTCTCCCACGCCGAAGATGATGAGGCCGATGAGGGAGAGGGCCGTGGTGCCGGAGGTGAGGATGGTGCGGGCCAGGGTGTCGTTGACGGCGATGTTGATGACCTCCGCCAGCGGCTTGCCCTTGAACTTGGCCATGTCCTCGCGGATGCGGTCGTAGATGACGATGGTGTCGTTGACCGAGTAGCCGACGATGGTGAGCAGCGCGGCGATGGCGGTGAGGCTGAACTCGGCGCGGCTGACCAGGTAGAAGCCGGCCACCATCACCACGTCGTGGAGCATGGCGAGCAGCGCGCCCGGGCCGAACTTGAAGTCGAACCGGAACGCCACGTAGATGAGGATGGCGATCATCGAGTACAGCAGCGCCATGACGCCGCGGTTGCGCAGCTGCTTGCCGACCTGCGGACCCACGTACTCCGTGCGGCGCATCTCGAAGTCCGGCTTGTCGGCCTGCTGGCCCGTCATGAGCGCGGCGCGGATGCGGTCCGCCATGCCGCTGGCGACGACCTGGTAGTCGAAGCCACCGGACTGAGCGGCGCCCAGCTCGCGCACCTCCTCCACGCCCGTGCCCGTGCCCACCACCGCGTTGCGGATCTGCTCGGCGCTGAGCGCCTGCTCGGAGCGCAGGTTGATGATGCCGTTGGCCAGGTCCGGGTAGATGCTCTTGATGGGGCCCAGCGCCTGGAGGGCCGTCTTGGCCTTGGCCGCGCTCTCCTCGGTGAGCTGGGTGACGCCGCCGAGCCGCAGGAGGAACGAGTTCTCGTCCGCCGAGCCGATGCTCTGCACGGACACGTCGTGCAGCCCACCGGACTCGGCGCGCTTGCGCACGTCCGCTGCGGTGATGTTGTTGTTGAACTTGACCTCGACCACGGTGCCGCCGGCGAAGTCCACGCCGAAGTTGAAGCCCCACACGGCGATGCCCACCAGGATGAGCAGGTTGATGGCCGTGGAGATGAAGATGGCGGGCTTGCGCTTGCCGATGAAGTCGAAGTGCGTCTTGTTCTTGAGGATCTGCATCTGCGTTCCCCGGGCTAGACGGACACCGTCTGCGCGTTACGGCCGTGGACGACGTAGGTCATCATGACCCGCGTCACGAGAATGGACGTGAAGAGCGACGCCAGCAGGCCGATGATGAGCGTGGTGGCGAAGCCGCGGATGGGGCCCGTACCCGTGAAGAAGAGCACGAAGCCGGCGATGAGCGCGGTGACGTGGGCGTCGAAGATGGTCCAGAAGGCGCGGTCGTAGCCCTGATCCACCGCCATGCGGGCCGTCTTGCCGTGGCTGAGCTCCTCGCGGATGCGCTCGTTGATGAGCACGTTGGCATCCACCGCGATCCCCAGCGTCAGCACGAAGCCGGCGATGCCCGGCAGGGTGAGCGTGGCGTTGAAGAGCGCCAGGCCGCCGAGGATGAGCATGCCGTTGAGGATGAGCGCCACGTCCGCGATGAGGCCCGCGCCCTTGTAGTACAGCGCCATGAAGGCGACCACGAGCGCCAGACCGACGGCGGCGGCCAGACCGCCCTTGCGGATGAGCTCGTCACCCAGCGAGGCACCCACCTGGCGGATCTCACCGGTGGTGACGGGGGCCGGCAGCGCGCCCGCCTTGAGGGCCAGGGCCAGCGTCTGGGCGTCGGCGAGCCACACGTCCAGGGGACGGCCACCCGAGCGGCCCATGGTGATGCGGGCGCGGCCACCGCCGATGCGCTCGTTGATGCGCGGGGCGGACTGCACGTAGTCGTCCAGCACGATGGCCATGCGCCGGCCGGTGCCCTTCTCGGTGAGCTGCTCGAACTCGCGAGCGCCGGCCGCGTCGAAGCTGACGTTGACCTCCGGCTCGTTGAGCTGGCTGAGGTTGGCGTCCGCGCCCGTCAGGCTCTCGCCGGTGAGCGGCACGTCCTTCTCCACCAGGTAGGTGCGGTAGCTGTCGCACACGCCCTTCTTCGTCGCGCTGGGGATGCACTCGAGCAGCACCTGGCGGTCCGCGGGCGTCTTGGGCTGCACGTAGGCCAGCAGCGCCTCGCGGTTGGGGCCCATCAGCTGCGGGAAGCCCTCGGAGGTGTCCAGGGTGATGTTGCTGCCCTCGGGCGGCGGCGTCTGGGTGAAGGTCTGCCGGAAGAAGTCGGTGGAGTCATCCACCATGCGGAACTCGAGCTGCGCCGTGGTGCCCACCAGCTCCTTGGCCTGCTCCGGGTCATTGCGGCCCGGCAGGGAGATCTGGATGGCGTCGGTGCCCAGCTTGCGCACGTCCACCTCGGCCACGCCCCACTTGTCGATGCGGCGGCGGATGACGAGCATCGCCTGGTCCACGGCCTCCTCGCGGAAGCGGTTCACCTGGCCCTCGTCCGGGGTGAGCACCAGCGTGGCGCCATCGCGCGACACCTTGACGAAGTCGGTGAAGGTGGCGAGCACCTCCTTCTCGATGGCGTCCATGGTGTTGGGGTCCGCGGCCGTCAGCGACAGGCGCAGGGCCTCGGGATCCGTGTTCACGGTCACCTGGCCCAGCTGCTTGTCGTTGATGTAGCGGGCGATCTGATCACCCCGGCGCTCGGTGCGCTTCTGCAGCGCCGTCTTGGTGTCCACCCGCATCACCATGTGGATACCGCCCTGGAGGTCCAACCCCAGGTTGATGCGGTACTTGGCGGGGGGAGCCCACTTGGGCATCCGCTGCTCGAGCAGGGTGAGGTTGTTGCGATCCGCCCTGTCGAGCACGAACAGCGAATAATAGGAGGGGACGAGGAGCCACACGGTCAACAGCGTCACGCCAATGACCAGGCCCAGCCTCCAGTACCAGCCGCGATCCATTACTTCTCCTCCTTCTTATCTTCGATCTTGGCGGCAGGGGCGGGCTCACCCGCCGTCGCATACCTGCCGGCCACGGAAGTCTTGAGCACGCGCATGCGCACCCCGGTGGCCACTTCGAGTGTGACCTCGCGCTCCGACACCACGTGAATGCGCCCGATCAGCCCGCCCCGGGTGATGACCTCATCGCCCTTCTTCAGGCCGGCCACGAGCTCGCGGTGCTCCTTGAGCTGCTTGTTCTGCGGCCGGATCATGACGAAGTACATGATCACGAACAGGCCGATGAAGAGCACGATGCTGGGCACGGCGCTCTGGCCGCCCGCCGCCTGGGCCAGGATCAGAAAGCTGTCTGCCACAAACCGCCTCGTCTCGAGAGAGGGTTCCGCCCACGCCGCCGTCCACCACTGGACAACGGACAAACCGGAAAGGGGGGCCTTCTAGCAGCAGGCACACACCCCGGGCAAGTGAACGGCGAGGAGTCCCCGGCCTTTCCGTACCGCGTCAAGCCCGTTTGCCTTCCTCCTGGCCTTGTGCTGCCCCGGAGGGAGGTGCCGTCCGGCACGCTGGAAAAGCCCCGGCGGACCCCAGGAACCGGCCGTCTGGACGGCCGCCGGGATGTACCGCTGGCACCTACTTCGAGCGGGTGCGCTCGGACTCCTGGGCCCGGGCCTTGTCGCGGAAGTCCCGGGCGAAGGCGGTGTACCGGTCCTCGGCGATGGCCTGGCGCACGTCCTTCATGAGGGTGAGGAAGTAGTGGAGGTTGTGCAGGGTGTTGAGCCGCATGGCGAGGATCTCGCCCGCCACGAAGAGGTGGCGCAGGTAGGCGCGGCTGAAGTTGCGGCAGGTGTAGCAGGAGCAGGCGGGGTCCGCGGGCCGGGGATCCTTGGCGTAGGTGGCGTTGCGGATGACGACCTTGCCCTCGGAGGTGAAGAGCAGGCCGTTGCGCGCGCAGCGGGTGGGCAGCACGCAGTCGAACATGTCCACCCCGTGCTCCACGCAGGTGACCAGGTCCACGGGGGTACCCACGCCCATGAGGTAACGCGGCTTGTCACGGGGGAGGAGCGGGGCGGAGAAGGCCACGCCCTCGTGCATGGCCTCGGGGGTCTCCCCCACGGAGTAGCCGCCGAGCGCGTAACCGGGCAGGTCCACCGCGCACACATCCTCGGCGTGGGACTTGCGCAGGTTCTTGTCGAGGCCGCCCTGGACGATGCCGAAGAGCGAGGAGCGCTCGCGGCTCCAGGCCTTCACGCACCGCTGCAGCCAGCGCGTGGTGCGCGCCAGGGACTTCTCCAGGTAGGCCCGGTCCTCGGTGGAGGGCGGGCACTCGTCAAAGGCCATGATGATGTCGGCGCCGAGCGTCTCTTGAATCTCGATGGAGCGCTCGGGCGTCAGGAGGATGTGGCGCCCGTCCAGGTGGGACTGGAAGGCGGCGCCCTCCTCGGTGATTTTCCGCTTCTCGGCGAGGCTGAAGACCTGGAAGCCGCCGCTGTCGGTGAGCATGGGGCGGTCCCAGGAGATGAAGCGGTGCAGGCCGCCCATCTCCCCCACCAGGTCGTCTCCGGGCCGGAGCATCAGGTGGTAGGTGTTGCCGAGGATGATTTGAGCATCGAGGGTGAGCAGATCATCCGGCCCCACGCCCTTGACGCTGCCCACGGTGCCCACGGGCATGAAGATGGGGGTCTCGATGAGACCGTGGGGGGTGTGCAGGCGGCCCCGGCGGGCGCGCGAGCCCGAGGCGTCCTCGTGCAACAGCTCGTAGCGCACCAGACTCGGCGGGACGCGGGTGTCACCCTTCTCCTTGCGCGGCTCTGCCATGGCGTCGTATCTCCTACTCCGTCACCAACATCGCGTCGCCGTACGAGAAGAACCGGTAGCCGGCGGCGACCGCCTCCCGGTAGGCCGCCAGGGTCTGCTCGCGGCCGAGCAGCGCGCTCACCAGCACCACCAGCGTGGAGCGCGGGAGGTGGAAGTTGGTGAGCAGCACGTCCACCTGCCGGAAGCGGAAGCCGGGGCGGATGAAGAGGGTCGTCTCGCCCGTGTCGGCGCGCAGGGTGCCCGAGTCCGGGTCCGTCGCGGCCTCGAGGGTGCGCACCACGGTGGTGCCCACCGCCACCACGCGGCGGCCCTCGGCCTTGGCGGCGTTCACCGCCCGGGCGGTGGCCTCGGGGACGAAGTAGCGCTCCGGGTGCATGTGGTGCTTCTCGAGGTTGTCCTCGCGCACGGGGAGGAAGGTGCCGGGCCCCACGTCGAGCGTCACCTCGACGCGGTGGATGCCCCGGGCCGCGAGGGCGTCGAAGGTGGCCTGGGTGAAGTGCAGCCCGGCGGTGGGAGCGGCCACCGCGCCCGAGGCCCGCGCGTACACGGTCTGGTAGCGCTCGGCGTCGGCGGCCTCGGGGGCGCGGGTGATGTAGGGGGGCAGCGGGAGGCGGCCGGCCTTGTCCAGCAGCTCCGCGAGCGAGGTGCCCGGCGCGGCGTGGAAGCGCACCCGGTACTCCCCTCCTCCGAGCGCCTCCAGCACCTCGGCCTCGAGGCCCTCGGGGAAGGAGACGCGGGCGCCGGGCTTGAGGCCCTTGGAGGCCTGGCCGAGGCAGATCCACTCGAGGGCCTCGGTGGCGCCGCCGAGGGCCTGCGAGGTGAGCGTGGGGGCCGAGGGGCGGACGACGAGGAGCTCCACGCGGCCGCCGCTGCCCACCTTGCTTCCGAGCAGGCGGGCGGGGATGACGCGGGCGTCGTTGACGACGAGGAGGTCGCCTTCGCGCAACAGACCGGGCAGGTCGGAGAAGTGGCGGTGCTCGCGGGCGCCCGAGGAGCGGCTCACCACCAGGAGGCGGGAGGCATCGCGGGACGCGAGGGGGGCCTGGGCGATCTGCGCCTCGGGGAGTTCGAAGTCGTAGTCGGAGAGCTGGGAGGACACGGAGGGGCGCTTGTAACAGCCCGGGCGCCTCGACGAAACGGGATGTGTCAGTAGAGCTGCTGGAGCTCGGTTCCCGGGTAGTAGTGCAGGAGGATGTCGCGGTAGGAGAGGCCCTCGTCGGCGAGCGCCTTGGCGCCCCACTGGCAGAAGCCGGCGCCATGGCCGTAGCCGCGGCCGGAGAAGTGCCAGCCGCCGCCGGAGCGCTCCACGTCGAAGTCGAGGCTCTTGAGCTTCGTGTAGCCGAGCTTGCGCCGGAACGCCGCCCCATCGAGCGAGAGGCCCCCGGTGGTGGCCACGCGGTTCACCCGGTCGGTGGAGGTGCGGGAGGTGACATGGAAGCCCTCGGGGGACTGGCCGAGGGCGGCCTGCAGCTCCGAGTCGGAGACGGTGACGCTCCAGCGGCTGGCGGGGAGGCCGCCGCACGGGCAGTCCACGGCCTGGAGGTAGGGGAGATTGCGCTGGAGGGCATCCTGGCCGGACTCGGTGCGGCCGCCGCAGGAGGCGTGGAAGTAGGCCTCGATGGGGGCGAGCTCGTAGGTGAGCACCTCGCCGCGGGTGGCCTGGACGGCGGCGAGGGAGCGCGGGTCCTCGCGGTTGACGCCGCCGTAGACCTGGTGGAGTACGCTGCTGCCCATGTGGAAGGGGCTGCCGTAGGTCTCGAGCTTCTTCTGGAGGGCGTAGGTGCGAGCGGCGACGGCCTGGGCCTTGAGGGCCTCGGGGGGGAAGGAGACGGGCATCTCGCTGCCGAGCACGGCGGCGAGGTAGTCCTCGAGGGGGATGACGTTGATGAGCTGGAGGCCGTCCTTGTAGAGGCGCACGACGACATCGCCGCGGACCTGCATGTCACCGGCGCGGAGGGGCGAGGAGCCGGGGACACCGGCGTCGCGAGCCTCCTGGCCGGCGCGGAAGCGGACGGCGTTGCCCATGACGGGGGCGCCATTGAGCTCCAGACGGGAGCCGCGGCGGCGCACGGTGGCGCTGTCCTGGTCGAGGGGCGAGAAGCGGGCGTCCTCGGAATCGGAGGCGAAGGAGAGGCCCTTGCCACTCACGCGCACCTGGCCCTGGGAGTCGCCCATGGCGATGCGCATGGTCTCCACGGCGAGGGCGCGGAGCGGCGAGAGCAGGAGCAGGAGGAGTGCAACAGGACGCAACATGGCCTCGAGTGTAGGGGGTGGTGCTCATGGCTCAAGAAATCGGCCGGCGGATGTCGGAGAATGAGGCCCCCGTGTCCCCTGCCCCCGACGTCTCCCACCTGTCGACCGCCGAGCTCGTCGCGGCGCTGCGAGCACTGCCATATCGCCAGACGGCCTTTCTCCTGACGCGGCTGGTCCAGGACCGCTCGACGCGGGAGAGCGCGCTCTTCTACGGCATCACGCTGGAAGCCTTCTGCGTGCACCTGTTGCGAGCGGGGCTGGCGTTGACCCGGGCGGCGGTCCTGCCCTGCCGGGAGCCGGAGAACGAGGCGGAGGAGGACGTCTGGTCGCGAGCGCTGGCCGAGGCCTTGGAGCGCGAGGCGGCGGCGGTACCCGGGGCGCTGACGGAGACGGTGGCGCTGTGCCGGAGGCTGCGGGCGTTGGGGCGGGAGGTGGCGGCGGCGCTCGAGGCAGCCGAGCGCGAGCAGGAGGAGTCACCGAAGGGACGGCGGGAGGATGTGCTGAGAAGGCTGGCGGTGGCGGTGCTGCTGGTGCTGACGGCATTCCTGTACTGCAACCGCCCCGAGGAGGCGCCGGAGCGGCGTGTCCAACCGCGGTCCCTGGAGCGCCGAGGGCCTGGACGGAGGGGGAGGTGGGGCATAAGGGAGGGGGATGCGCATCGCGAACCTTGCCCTGCTCACGCTGGCCCTGGTGGGTTGTCCCAAGCAGGTGGACACCCGGGTAGCCGGCTCGGACGATGACCAGCTGACCACCTACGAGGCGCGGCTCGAGGAGCTGCGGGCTCGGGGCTCGGCGGGAGAGCTGTCCTGTGCGGACCAGTGCACGCTGTCCACGCAGACATGCGACGTAGCAGAGGCCCTGTGTGGTGTCGTGGCCCTCAATCCGGATCGAGCGGATCTGCCACCGAGATGCGCACGGGCAAGAGAGTCCTGCGCGGAAAAAACGGACAACTGCACGCGCTGCCGGACCCGCTAGAAGAAACCAGCCCCCCGCCACCAACAAACCCCTGCGCCAACTTCGACCCACCGCGCCAACTCCTCCCTCGCCCTCCGGGAGAGGGTCGGGGTGAGGGTGCCACGCATCCCGGGTTCCCACCGTGAACGCGAGCCCCCGAGCCCCACCGGATTACCCGTGGACCCCGGACCTCCCATACGATGGAAGGGCCCATCCAGGAGTGCCCATGTCCCGCCGTCTGTCCGTGCTGTTGCTGTCGACCTGGCTCATGACGCCGAACCTCGTGTTGGCGGAGGATCTCACCCCCGAGCAACTGGCGCGCATCCGCCGGGCCGAGAAGGCGGCGGTGGACAAGGTGAACGCGACGCACGGCAACAAGAAGTCCTCGGAGCTGAGCAACGAGGAGCGCCGGCAGATCATCCGGGAGCAGCAGGAGGCGTCGCGGAAGGTGATGGAGGAGAACGGCGTGTCGCCGAAGGACTACGCGCGCCAGTCAGCGAAGATGGGCCCGAAGCAGAACGAGCAGGTGGCGGCGGCGGAGAAGGCGCTGGAGGCGCAGGAGAAGGCGGCGGGTGCGGCGAAGCCCTCCGCGGACAAGGAGCCCGGGGAGATCCAGGTCCAGGAGGGGTTCAGCGAGGACAACCCGGTGATGATGGAGGAGCAGGAGGGAGCGCCGCCGGTGGTGGAGCACGGCCTGCCGGCGGGAGAGGAAGGCCCGTCCGAGCCCTCCGGGGCGCAGTGAGCGCCCTGCCCTATCCCCAGCGCCGGGCCTGCCACACGGAGTCATAGGGGCAGGAGCAGTCGGTCTCTTCGGGCTCGGGGTAGGCGTAGCGCTCGCCCTTGTAGTTGCGGAAGACGGTCTCGTGCTCGCCGCGCTCCAGGACGTAGTCGGGCTGGAGGGTCACCTTGCCGCCGCCGCCGGGGAGGTCCACGGCGAGGTGGGGAACGGCGAGCCCGGTGGTGTAGCCGCGCAGCTGCTGGATGATCTCCATGCCCTTGGAGATGGGGGTGCGCAGGTGCTCGCAGCCCTGGGCCACGTCCATCTGGTGGAGGTAGTAGGGGCGGACGCGGATGCGCAGCAGGGCGTGGGAGAGCTCGCGGATGATGCGGGCATCCGAGTTGAGCTGGCGCATGAGGACGGCCTGGTTCTCCACGGGGACGCCGTGGTCCACGAGCCGCTCGCAGGCCTCGCGGGCCTCGGGAGTCACTTCCTTCGGGTGGTTGAAGTGGGTGACGACGTAGACGGGGGCGTAGCGACGCAGGAGCCGGGCCAGCGAGTCGGTGACGCGCATGGGCAGGCACACGGGCACACGCGTCCCGATGCGCACCATCTCCACGTGGGGAATCTCATGGAGCGGGGCGAGCAGCTCCTCCAGCCGCTCCTCGGAGAGGAGGAACGGATCTCCGCCGGAGATGAGGACGTCACGGACTTCGGGGTGGCGGCGGATGTACTCGAGGCCGCGGCGCATCTGCTCCTTGGTGAGCTCGGCCTCACCGCCCTTGGTGATGCGGCGGCGGGTGCAGTGGCGGCAGTAGACGGAGCAGGTATCGAGCGCGAGGAAGAGGACGCGGTCCGGGTACTTGTGGACGATGGCCTCCTCGGGCCGGGTCTTGTCCTCGCCGAGCGGGTCCGCGAGCTCACCGGGGCGGATGCGGGCCTCGGCGCGGACGGGGATGGACTGCATCCGGATGGGGCAGAACGGATGGTCGCGGTCGATGAGGGACAGGTAGTACGGGCTGATGCCGATGCGGAACAGCTCGGAGGTCTCCTGCACGCCGGCGCGCTCGTCGGGGGTGAGGAGGACGTACTTCTCCAACTGCGCGAGGTTGCGCACGGCGTGGCGCTGGTGCCAGCGCCAGTCGGACCACTCGGCGTCGGTGGCGTCGGGAAAGAGGGAGCGGCGCCCGGCCTCGGAGGCCGGACGCGCGGGGGCGCCCTTGGAGGGCGGCACTGGGGGGAGCATCACGCCGCCTTGGCCTGATCACGCCACCACTGCTGACCGGACTCGGGCAGCGTGTAGATCGGGTCGAAGTACTCGTACTTGCGCGAGAGGGCGTCGGGGTCGTTGCCCTCGATGCCGGTGCGGTAGTTCTTGGTCCAGTAGGAGATGCCGCGCTCGTGGTCGTACTCGGCGACCTGGTGGATCCACCGCTTCCCGACGAAGGGCACGTCGCAGACGATGCGCGGGGTGGCGAAGCCGGGCATGTACCCCATGATGTCGTGCTGGAGCTTCTGGGCCTCGGCCACGCTGAGCCGCCAGTGCTCCGAGTTGGGGATCATGTCGCACATGTAGAAGTAGTACGGGAGGATCTTCGCGTGATCGAGCAGGGTGAAGCACAGCTCGAGGAGATCCTTGGGGGTGCTGTTGACGCCGCGCAGGAGGACGCCCTGGTTGCGCACGTCGCGGAAGCCCATGTCGAGCAGCTTGCGCACGGCCTTGCCCACGAGGGGGGTGAGCTGGCGGGCGTTGTTGACGTGGGTGTGGAGCGCGAGGTCCACGCCGCGCTCATTGGCCTTCTTGGCGAGCCGCTCCATCCCCTGGAGGACGGAGTCCTGGAGGAAGTGCTGGGGGATGGCCATGAGGCCCTTGGAGGCCAGGCGGATGTCGCGGATGTTGGGGATGTCGAGCAGGGCGCTGACGAAGGGCTCGAGGGCCTGGATGGGGAGGTTGGCGATGTCGCCGCCGCTGACGACCACGTCGCGGACGGTGGGCGTCCGGCGCAGGTAGTCGAGCATCGCCTCGTAGCGCTCCTTCTGGCCGAGGTTGAAGCGGTGCTTCTGGACCTGGGGGACGTCATTGCCCACGAGGTCCATGCGGGTGCAGTGGCCGCAGTACTGGGGGCAGGTGGGGAGCATCTCCGCCAGCACCTTGGTGGGGTAGCGGTGGGTGAGCCCCTCGACGGCCCACATCTCGGCCTCGTGGAGGCTGTCGCGGCTGGCCTTGGGGTGGTTGGGCCACTCGGGGTGCCGGTCGTCGAAGGCGGGGAGCATGTAACGGCGGACCGGGTCGTTCCACAGGTCCGTCTCGTCCATGGTGTTGAGCATCTGGGGCGGGACGAGGATGGACATCGTCGCCCGCTCCTGCTGGTCGCGCTCCATGCTGGCCAGGAGGTCATCCGGCAGGAAGTGGCCGAGGGCGGCCTTGAGCTCCTTGAGGTTCTTGACGGTGTGCTTGCGCTGCCACACGGAGCTCTCCCACTCGGCCTGGGAGACGTCCTTGTAGCCGGGGAGGCGACGCCAGTCGGGCTCCACGAACTCACGGCGGAGCGGATAGGAGAAGGGCTGCTGCGCGGGGCCAGCGGAGGCGGCCTTGCCGCGGATCGGCGTCGTCGTCATGGCGATCCACCTTGAAGGGGAACCAGGGCCCGGAAACCGGGAACCCGGATGGAAGCCCCTCTTTACCCAACACGGGAAAGAGGGCAACCAATGCGTGATTACTCGAGGGGGATGTTGATGAGCTTGGCCACATCCCCCTCGGAGATGGTGACCTTCTGGGGCTTGCTCTGTTTACCGCCGAGCTTGAAGACGACGGTGCGGCTGCCTACCGGCAGGAGGAGCGGATTACCAAGTGCCACAGGGGTCTGACGGCCGGTGTTCTTGCCGTCCACCCAGATCTGGGCACCGGGAGGGCGGGAGCTGCAGGCGAGCTTGCCCTTGGCCACGGAGCGGGAAGACCGGGTGCTCTTCTCCGGGGAGGACTTGGAGACGGTGCGCTCCGGGCGCTCGGGGGCGGGCTCCTCCTTCTCGAGCTCGAAGGGCACCTGCACCTCGGTGTCGCCCTCGGAGCGGAACTTGCCGGAGTAGCGCTTGAAGCCGGCGCGAGTGACGGTGAAGGCGTAGGTCTTGCCGATGGTGAGGTTGGCGAGCTTCGCGTCGGGCGTCTTGCCCACGCGCTTGCCGGCCACCTCGATCTCCGCGCCGGAATCTCCCACGAACACGGCCGCGAACGTGGTGGGCTTGGGTGGTTCCTCGGCCGCGGGCGGAGTGCCCGTCCCCTGCTCCGGAGTCGAGCCCGTCGCGGACGCGGTCTGCGGGGCCGGGTCCTGAGCGGGAGCACTCGGCTCGGTCTGGGAGTCGGACGGAGTCCCCGCCGAGGTACCCGTTCCCGTGCCGGTCCCGGTCCCGGTGGCGCTGGCGACCTGGGTATCGGTGGCCGCGGGCTTCTCGGGCTGATCGGGTGGAGGCTCGGCCTCCAGCGACACGCTCAGCACCTGGGCGCGCTGGCCCTTGGTGACGGTGACGGACTGCTCCGCGCGCAGATGACCTGGGGCGGTGGCGGTGAGCTTGTGAACGCCCGCGGGGAGCTCGATGACCTGGTTCTGCGCGACCGGCTGGCCGTCGATCCGGACCTCCGCGCCCTGGGCGGGCTGGACGGAGATCATCACGCTGCCGGTGTTGGGCCCGGAGAACAACACGACACCCAGCATCACGAACACGAGCAGCACGGCGCCCGCGGCGATGCCGATCATGGCCTTGGGAGGCAGCTTCTTGCCGGCCACGGCGGCGCGAGGAGCCTTCTTCTGGGGCGGGGGCTTCGACTTCTGGGGAGCGGGCTCCTGAGCCTCCTCCGGGATGGCGACAGGGCCGGTGGTCTCCTCTTCCTGGGGATCGTCCACCTCCCCCGGCGAGTGCTGCTCGCCATACTCGTCCTGAGACTCCTCGGACAGGTGCTGCTCGTCCTGCTCGAGCTCGTCGTGGGAGGAGTCCTGCTGCTCCTGCTCCAGGGTCAGCCGCCTGCGATGACCGGTGGGCATCGGGCTGAGCATGGTGCTCCCCGATTCAACCTGCCCCACGCGGGTGGCATTGGGCTCCTGAGGCTCCGGACGTGCCGTGGGAGCAGGTCCAACAACGGTAGCGCCCGCGTAGCCCTCCCCTTCCTCATCGCCAATGACCACCTGCTGCCGGCCACCGCGGCCGCGAGCGGAGGGCGGCGAGTTGTCATCCCCGGAGGGGTAGTTCGTCTCACCCGTCAGGCTGTCGTCGACCAGCACGCTCGAAGAGGCCGCCGGGCCGGAGGCTCCCGGCCGGGGAACCACGAGGGAAGGATCGAAGATCTGCGTCTTGTCTCCCGCGCCATCGAGTTCCGCCAGCTCCTCATCGGTCGCGGGAGGCACATGGCCGCTGCTCACCGCGGGTTGAGCGGGAGCCGTGGGCGAGCGTCCGACGGGCATCGCGGGGAGGGACTGCTGCCGGCGTGGCGCGCGGGGGGACAGCTCACCCGTCACACCCGTGGCCTCGAGCTGTTCCGGACGCTCGATGGAGGCGTAGCGCTCCATCTTCTCGGCCTCGCGGACGATGTCCTCGGCGAAGGCCTCCTTCATGTAGGCCGAGAGGTGCTTGGACGAGTAGATGGCATCGCCAGCCAGGAGGAAGCGCATCAGATCCTCCTGGAGATCCGATGCCCACTGGTAGCGGTCCTCCACATCACGGGCGAGGGCCTTCATCAGGACCTTCTCGAGTCCCGCCGGGATGTTGGGATTGAACTGCCGAGGCATGGGCACGTCGGCGTTGCGGACCTTCTCCAGGGTGGAGAAGTCCGACTCGCCCACGAAGAGCCGCTCGCCCGTCAACATCTCGTAGAGGATGACGCCCACGGCGAAGACGTCGCTGCGGCGATCGATGGGCAGGCCACGGACCTGCTCCGGGCTCATGTAGCCGAACTTGCCCTTGAGGATACCGGCCTGCGTCTTCTGCGACCGGTTCGCCGCCTTGGCGATACCGAAGTCGATGATCTTCACCTCGCCTTCGTACGAGATGAGGATGTTCTGCGGAGAGACGTCGCGGTGGATGATGCCCAGGTCCTGCCCGCGCGCATCCTTCTTGCGGTGCGCGTAGTCGAGGCCCTCGCACATCTTCGAGGCGACGAAGACGGCCTGGGCCGTGGGCATGATCTCCTTGCGCCGCCGGTAGCGCTCCAGGAGCGTGCGCAGATCCCGCCCGGCCACGTACTCCATGGCGATGAAGTAGGTGTCCTCGTGCTTGCCGAGCTCGTCGATGCGCACGACGTTGGCGTGGTTCAGCTCGACGCT
Source organism: Archangium sp. (assembly GCF_057119385.1). Taxonomy (NCBI): domain Bacteria; kingdom Pseudomonadati; phylum Myxococcota; class Myxococcia; order Myxococcales; family Archangiaceae; genus Archangium; species Archangium sp. The sequence goes on from NZ_DBNGVP010000182.1 coordinate 20,053, forward strand.
GATCCGTGCCTCGTCGATGAACATCGTGATGAACTCTTCGTCCTCCGCCATCGTCGGGAGGATCTTCTTGATGGCGAGGATCCGCTCGAACCCTTCGACGCCGAAGGCCTTGGCCGTGAAGACCTCCGCCATGCCGCCAACGTTGATGCGCTCGAGGAGGAGGTACTTCCCAAATGAGGTCGGCTTCTTCATTGCGTGGATCCGCCCGCACCCGGAAGGCCACAGCTCCACTCGGGGGAGAGCAGTGGGTGGAAAACCGGACGAATCCGGGACTTTAGACGGAGCACGGACGGGGAGTCAAACCACCCTGAATGGCGGATTCCTCAAGAGTTCCAGCCACTTGGGTCATTCGCCCCGTCTCGGAAGGTCTGCCGCGAGAGTGGCGACCGTTTGCTGCGCCTGGATGCTCTCGGAGTAACTGCCGGACAGTGCCCGGTGAAGCCGTACGGAGTACCAGGCAGCAGCCCGCAAAGGCGAAGGCCCCGAGCTCTCACGTGGTGTGAGGACTCGGGGCCTTCAAAAAAATCCGGCAGCGACCTACTCTCCCGCGCGGTTTCCCGCGGAGTACCATCGGCTCTGGAGGGCTTAACTTCCGTGTTCGGGATGGGAACGGGTGGGACCCCTCCGACATTGCCACCGGAAAAC